>NZ_JBNPJT010000018.1:0-120489 GCF_050312595.1 Pseudomonas sp. UM16
CATGTGAGAGTAGGTCATCGTCAAGATTAAATTCCGAAACCCCTATCTGCATCTGCAGGTAGGGGTTTTGTCTTTTCGGTTTCCACAGCCCAGAGCGCAACAACCATCGGGCAAAAAAAACCACCCAGCAGGGTGGTTTCATCGCATCCAATGCTGAATCAGTCGCCGTAATACTCACAACCACTGGTGCAGGTCTCATGAATGCGCACCTTGGACAGCTCAGGCAGCAAGGGCTTGACCTGATCCCAGATCCATTTGGCGATCACTTCACTGGTCGGGTTTTCCAGGCCAGGAATATCATTCAGGTAGTTGTGGTCCAGCTGTTCGTATAAAGGCTTGAAGATCGCCTTGATCTCGGAAAAATCGCGAATCCAGCCGGTATGCGGGTCCAGTGGGCCGGTCAGGTGCAGGGCAACCTTGAACGAGTGGCCGTGCAGGCGGCCGCACTTGTGCCCTTCAGGAACGTGCGGCAGACGGTGTGCCGACTCGAAGGTGAACTCTTTGAAAATTTCCACGATGTCTCAACTCTGAAAGCCAATGCTAGCGAGCAGTTTACCAGCATGGTCGTTACAGCGGTTGCAGTTGCGCGTGCAGCCCGCCGGTTTCTATCAGCTCAAGCAATTCATCGCCTAGGCGCTGGCTTTCGACCATTGCTTTGTGCCAATAGCGCTGACGGCTAGCTGCATCACCCATGAAGCGCTTGAAGTCGCTGCGATCTGGCAGCTTGCCGTAGGGCAGGCTAGCAAGGTACTGCGCCGACGGTGCCAGTAGCAGCACATTGCGCAAGCGCTGGGCATCACCACGTCGCCAGGGAAGGGCCTTGTCGAACCAGCCCGGGATGACCTTGTCGGTGAAGTGCGGGTAAAGCACGAGGTCGTCGCCCTCGTATGGCAAGTCCAGGTGATAGTCGAGCAAGCCGCCATCACGGTAGGTGCCCACGCCAACGCCCGGAATATCGCGTACGCCTTCCATGATCAGTGGAATGGACCCTGAGGCAAGCAGAGCATGGCGCAAGTTAGCGACATCCAGTGGCAAGCAGCGGGACGGAAAATCTGTCAACGCCTGCAACGGCGGATTGCTGCGAGCGTCGTGGAGGATGATGCGCTCAAAATGGCGGGCCAGTCGTGGGCGGCCGATCAAGTTGTTGGCGATTACCGAAGACAGGCCCATGCCTAAGCGTGCGCGATGATCATCGGCCAGCAATCCGTGGCTTTTGACCACCATGATATTAAGGCGGTAGTCGGGGCTTTGCAGAACCTGTGCGTCGCGCCCTTGCAACAACTCATCAAGCATATGCTGACAGCTGCGGCTGACCTCAGCTTGTGTCACGCCTTTGGCAAAGTCTTGTTCGGTATAGAGTTGCCCGAGACGCAGCAGTGCTTGAGCCGGGTTGGGCAAGCAGGCACTGGCAAATCGCCAGGAGCCGATCGACGCCCCTATCAGCGCCCGCTCACGCGGCGCACTGGGCAGCCAGTGACCAAATAGCGCCAGGTCCAGGCCCTGGATGCCGAGGGCCTTGGGGCCGCCCGCGGCGCCCGGCAGCACGCCCACATCAATAGCCTGCAAGCCACGTTCACGAATGCGTTGCAGGGCACTGTTGCCGGCCTTGAGAGTCAGGGCCGGGTACTTGATATGGATTGCGCTCATACGGGCCTCGCTGTCTGGAGGCGGCAATTATAAAGAACAGTGGTCCAGTTGTGGGGCAGGGGTGCGCTATCATGTCGCCAGTTGTTTTCAGCTTCAATTAAGTTCGATTAGTTAATCTAGGCCCCGTAGAAACATTATTGATCTCAACGGAGAGACACCATGAAAACTTTGACTGCCCTGTTCGCCACTGCTGCTCTTGCCCTGAGCGCCAACGTTGCCATGGCCAAGGACGTACAGCCTGATGAAGTCGTGAAGCTGGTCCAGGCCAAGACCATCCTGTCGCTGGACGATTTGAAGGCCAAGGCTGTCGCCAAGCATCCAGGTGCCACTGTCACTGATTCCGAGCTGGAAGACGAGTACGGCCGTTACATCTACAAGGTCGAGATGCGTGACGCTCAGAACGTCGAGTGGGATGTGGATATGGATGCCAAGACCGGTGAAATTCTCAAGGACGCTCGGGATAACTAATGACCGTACGTTTGCGAACAGCACAGACGGTTCTCGTTGCGCTGTTAGCCTTTTGTTCGCTGGCATTAGCTCGCGACCTCGATCAGGATGAAGCCCTGAAGCTACGGCAACAGGGCGTTATCCTGCCGCTGGAGCAACTGCTCGAAGACGCCCTGGGACGCTATCCCGGGGCGACGTTGCTGGAGGCGGAACTGGAAGAGAAGCACGACCGCTATGAGTATGAGGTCGAGCTGTTGACCCCTGCTGGGGTGGTGCGCGAAATCAAACTCGATGCATCCAATGGAGCGCTGCTCAAAGATGAGGAAGATGATTGATGCGCCTGCTACTGGTCGAAGACAATGTCCCGCTGGCTGATGAACTGACTCAAGGCCTGCAGCGTCAGGGCTACGCTGTCGATTGGCTGGCCGATGGTCGCGATGCGGTTTACCAGGGTAGCAGTGAACCCTATGACCTGATTATTCTCGACCTGGGCTTACCCGGCTTACCGGGGCTTGAGGTGCTCAGCCAATGGCGTGCGGCCGGGCTGGCCACACCGGTGCTGATCCTCACGGCTCGCAGCTCTTGGGCTGAACGCATCGAAGGGCTGAAGGCCGGTGCCGATGATTACCTGAGCAAACCCTTTCACCCGGAAGAGCTGATGCTGCGCGTGCAGTCGCTACTGCGCCGTGCTCGCGGCCTGGCCAATCAGTCAACGCTGGAGGCGGCCGGCCTGCAGTTGGATGAAGGACGTCAATGTGTAACTCGCGACGGTGAAGATATTCAGCTTACTGCCGCAGAGTTTCGTCTGTTGCGCTATTTCATGCTGCACCCGCAACAGATCCTGTCCAAAAGCCACTTGGCCGAACACCTTTATGACGGCGAGACTGAGCGTGACTCCAACGTCTTGGAAGTGCACGTCAATCACCTGCGGCGCAAGCTCGGACGCAGTGTCATAGAGACCCGCCGCGGCCAGGGTTATCGTTATGCCGGGAGTACCGAGTGAAGTCGATCCAGGCACGTTTGAGCCTCGGTCTGATCGCGGTGCTGGTGCTGGTTGGCCTGGCCCTTGCGCAATTGAGTCTGTGGTTGTTCGAGGTGGGGTTGCAGCGCTACCTCGAGACCGGTCTGCGCAAGGAAAGTGAAAACCTGCTAATTGCCTTGGTGCGCGGGCAGTCCGGCCTCGAACTGGATGAGCGGCGCATTTCTTCCGCCTACCAGCGACCGTTCTCCGGTTACTACTTCCGCATTGATTTCGATGGTGGCACCTGGCGTTCCCGTTCGCTCTGGGACCTGGAGATGCCAGCTCCGGCTACCAGCGGTCTGCATACCGACCAGGAGCTGGGCCCTGAAAACCAGCAGTTGCTGCTGTTGCGCAGTGACTATCGGCGCTTTGGTCAGGCAATTTCAATCAGTGTTGCCCAAGATTACACCCCGGTGCGCGAACAGTTCCAGCGCATGCAGCAGATCGGCCTGGGCCTGGGCCTGCTTGCGTTGGTGCTGGTGTTGATACTGCAGCGCATCACCGTCACCCGTTCGTTGCGTCCGCTTGAGCGTGTCCGCGAACAGATCGCCCAGCTGCAACAGGGCAAACGCTCCCAGCTCGACACTCAGGTGCCGAGCGAGCTCGAGCCTCTGGTCGCACAAATCAACCACCTGCTGGCCCATACCGAAGACAGCTTGCGTCGTTCGCGAAATGCCCTGGGCAATCTGGGCCACGCGCTGAAAACACCGATGGCGGTGCTGCTGAGCCTGGCGTCCAGCGATCAACTCAAAGATGCCCCGCAGGTCCGCGTACAATTGCGTGAGCAACTGCAACAGATCCAGCAGCGTTTAAGTCGTGAGCTCAACCGTGCCCGGCTGGCTGGCGATGCCTTGCCCGGTGCGCAATTCGATTGTGATGCCGAGCTGCCTGGGCTGCTTTCGACCCTCGGCATGATCCATGGCGAGGGTTTGGAACTCAGTCAGCGTGTGCCGCCTGGTCTGTTGCTACCCTGGGATCGTGAAGATCTGCTCGAGCTGCTCGGCAATCTGCTTGATAACGCCTGCAAATGGGCTGACAGCGAAGTGCAGTTGACTATCGAAGATCAGCCCGAACGCTATCAACTGGTTATTGACGACGATGGGCCGGGTATTCCTGAATCTGATCGCGAGCAAGTGCTCGAACGCGGTACCCGGCTGGATGAGCAGATTGATGGGCATGGCCTGGGATTGGGCATTGTGCGGGACATCGTCGATGTCTGGGGTGGGCAGATGACACTTCAAGACAGCCCCCTTGGCGGGTTACGGGTCAGTATTGAGTTGCCGCGCAGGGGTTAACACGGCTCACGAAAATTGGCCATTACGATCTCTTTTTGGCCAACCACACACTGTGATTCGCCAAACCCCTCAGCAAGAATCAGAACGCCAAACTCGGGGGGACAATCCATGGCCACATTGAAACGTAAGCTTGTTGTCGGCGCGGGGGCACTGACGTTGCTGGTCGGCACTGTGCAGGCGCAAGTGCAAGAGTTGCGGGTGTACAACTGGGCAGACTACATACTGCCCTCAGTGCCCAAGGACTTTGCCGCGAAATCGGGCATCAAAGTGACCTGGGATACCTTCGATACCAACGAGTCCCTGGAGGCCAAGTTGCTGACCGGCAACTCTGGCTATGACCTGGTGGTGCCGTCGAACCAGTTTCTCGATACCCAAATCAAGGCGGGAGTGTTTCAGAAGCTGGACAAGAGCAAATTGCCCAACTGGCGTCATCAGGACCCGGTGCTGCTCAAACTCCTGAACAGCAACGACCCAGGGAACCAGTATGGCGTGCCTTACATGTATGGCACCGTGCTGATCGGCTTCAATCCGGCCAAGGTCAAGGCCGCGCTGGGTGAGCAGGCGCCGGTGGACAGCTGGGACCTGGTGTTCAAGCCGGAAAACATGGAAAAGCTTAAATCCTGCGGCGTGGCCATGCTCGACTCCCCTTCGGAAATATTGCCGCTGGTCTTGCACTACCTTGGCCTGGACCCCAACAGCCAGAACCCTGATGACTACGAAAAAGCCAAGGCCTTGATGCTCAAGGTTCGTCCCTATGTTACCTACTTCAATTCGGCCAAATACATGACCGACATCGCCAACGGTGACATCTGTGTCGCCATTGGTTATTCCGGCAGTTTTTATCAGTTCGGTAACCGCGCCAAGGAGGCGGGCAATGGCGTGGTGGTTGATTGGCGACTGCCAAAAGAGGGGGCACCGATCTGGTTTGACACCTTTGCCATTCCCAAGAGCGCGAAAAATGTCGCTGAGGCCCATGAGTTTCTCAACAACCTCCTGGACCCGAAAGTCATCGCGCCGATCAGTGATTTTCTCGGCTATCCCAATGCCAACAAAGATTCGATGGCGCTCATCAACCCAGAAATCACCGGTAATCCGAATCTGACCCCGACCCAGGACGCACTGGCCAAGCTCTATGTCGTGCAGCCCCTGCCGCAGAAAATGGAGCGCGTTCGTACCAGGGTCTGGACCAGCATCAAGTCGGACAAGTAAACCTGTTGTGCAATGGGGCTGCGCGCAGCCCCAACCCTCACACCAGGGTCAGGCTGAGCATCAGCGGTAACGTCAGCGCTGCCAGCACGGTCTGCAAGGCAATGATGTTGGCCATCAGCGGTGCATTGCCGCCCATTTGCCGGGCCATTACATACGAAGACGAAGCGGTCGGCAGTGCTTGAAATAGAATGGCGACAATCGCCGCCTGGCCACTGAGCCCGAGCACTCGGCAGACGCCATAGGTGGTCAGTGGCAGCACCACGAACTTAAATATCGACGCCGCTATCAGCGGGCGCGGGCCCAGGCCCTGAGCGCTGCTACCCAGTGCTGCGCCGACGCATAGCAGGCCCAATGGCAGTGCCGCTTGCCCAAGGGCCCTGATGGTTGGTTCGATACCTGGCGGCAAGCCTATGCCAGTCAGGCGCAGCAGGATGCCGGCAGCGCAGCCGACGATCAGTGGGTTGCTGATGATCGCCTTGAGCACCGTGCCAGGTGAACTGCGTGTACCGCTGTAACGCGCAAAAACCATGACGCACAGCACATTCACCGTGGGCACGATGGCGGCATTGGCTACGGCCGCCAACGCAATGCCCCCTGAGCCATAGATACCGGCTGCCAGTGTCGCGCCAATGTAGTTGTTAAAACGCACACCACCCTGAAACACCGAAGTGAAACTGGCGCCGTCGGCTGCTACGGCGCCCTTGCACAGCACCAGCAAGGTGGCGCCGATCAGCGTCGAAAGCAGCAGCACAGCAACCATGTCGAACACCGGCGGGCCGTTCAGGTCAGCGGTGGCAAGGCCATGCATGAACAGCGCGGGTAGCAACACGAAGTAACTCAGGCGCTCTGCCGCCGGCCAGAAGTGCTCGCCAAGAAAGCCATTGCCCCGCAACCAGCGGCCCAAGGCAATCAGCAAGGCAATCGGGACGATGGTGGTGAGGATCAGGTTCAGCATCAGGCGTTTTCCGTAGTAATGCGCTCCCAGTCGGGAGTCGACATCAGGCTAGCCTGTAGCATTGAAAGAAAAAAACGTGGAATTCTCAATCGACTGTTGAGGAAAACTTCATGGTTCACTTAACGCTGTTTTCAATGCAGCGGTCAGGTGGCGGCGACGGCTGTTGGCATGCTCGAGCAGGCCAACGTGACGCACGCGCTGCGGTTCGCCAAACGGCAGTAAGGTCACCTCGGGCAGGCGCGGCAAGTCTTCATCGGCCAGCGGTACGATCGCTACGCCCAGGCCCATCGAGGCCATATGCGTCAGTGCTTGCTGGCTGTCCAGCTCCATCTGCTCGCTCACCGGTAGCTGCAGCTTGCGTAATTCCTGCTCAATGATGCGCCCGGCCCAGGCACGTTTATCAAAGCGCAGGAACGGCTGGGTGGCCAGCAGCTCCCTCAAACTTACACCAGCAAATTCCAGGCCGGCGACAGCCCAGAATCGGTTGCGGTACAGCGGGGTGAAGTCCAGGTTGGGCGGGTAGGGAGGAACGGGTTCAGTAGTAATCGCGGCATCCAGTTCACCGTCTTCG
Organism: Pseudomonas sp. UM16; assembly: GCF_050312595.1. Lineage (NCBI taxonomy): Bacteria > Pseudomonadati > Pseudomonadota > Gammaproteobacteria > Pseudomonadales > Pseudomonadaceae > Pseudomonas > Pseudomonas sp. UM16. Next base: position 7,146 of record NZ_JBNPJT010000018.1, read on the forward strand.
ACGCGCCGTGCAAGTTCTGCGGACATTCCCGAAAGTACACTGATGTGCAAGTGTGGATGCTCGGCCTTGATCCGCACCAGCGCCGCGGGCAGACGCCCGGCCAGAGCCGTCTGGATCGCACCGATCTTCAGGCGACCGTGTAACCCGGGGCCACTGACCAGCGCATCGGCCATCTCGTCGTAAGCGGCGAGGATCCCCTCGGCGCGTTCAACGACAAGGTGCCCGGCCTCGGTCAGACTGACCTGGCGCCGACTGCGGTCAAACAGACTGACATTTAGCGCTTGCTCCAGGCTACGAATATGCAGGCTGACTGCCGAAGGTGTCAGGCTGAGGATGTCGGCCGCACGGGCAAAGGTGCCGTGGCGGGCGATGGTGACCAGGGTGCGCAGGGCTTTGAGCGACAACTCGGACTCCGGTGGGGGGCTGGGCATTTATCATGGCGTCGATCAACGCTGATTGAAAGCGCCAGCTTTGGGCTTTCCATAGGCCTGGGTTATTCGGTCAATCACCATTGCCAACGCCACAATTGCCAAGCCTGCTTCAACGCCCTTGCCGACATTCAACGTCTGAATCCCGGCCAGCACATCTTCACCCAAGCCCCGTGCGCCGATCATTGAGGCGACCACCACCATAGACAAGGCCATCATCACGGACTGATTGAGCCCGGCCATGATGCTCGGCATGGCAAGCGGAAGCATGACCCGCCGCAGGCGCTGCCAGCGCCCGGCCCCCAACCCTTGGGCGGCTTGAGTCAGCGTCGGGTCGATCTGCGACAAGCCCAGCTCGGTCAGGCGAATCAGCGGTGGCAGCGCGTAGATCAGAGTGGCGAAAATCGCCGGAACCTTGCCCAGGCCAAACAACATCAGCACAGGAATCAGGTAGACGAAACTGGGTAGGGTCTGCATAACGTCGAGGACTGGCATCATCCAGCGGCGTGCCCGCGGGCGGCTGGCCAGCAATACGCCGACAGGTACTCCGATGAGGATGCACAGGCCAGTGCTCACCAGCACCAGGGCGCAGGTTTGCAGGAGCTTGTCCCATAGGCCGACGACGCCAATCAGAAACAGCAGTCCCGTCAGCAGCAGCGCCCGAAAGATGCTACGACTGGCATGCCAGGTGAGTAGCGCAACCACCACCAGCAATAACCACCAAGGTGTTGCCCGCAGCAGATTTTCCAGGCCGACCAGCAGGTCCAGCAGGCTTTGCGAAACGCTGCGCAAGTGGTCCCCGTAGGCCAGCACCAGCCAGTCGACGAAGCGATTGACGCTATCGGCGAAAGAGAAATGCAGCGCTTGCGGAAAACCATCACTCACAGGCCACCCTCAACATTGCTGGCGACAGTGGCCGGTAGCCAGGCTTTCCAGATGTTCGGGTGTTCACGCATGAAGGTTAGTGCCGCTTCTTTGGGCGATTGGCGCTTTTCGTTCATGTGCGCCAGAGACGTGTTCAAGGTGTCGATAGGCAGATCGACCTTGGCGAAGAACTCGACCAATTCTGGGTAGTCCTGGCGAAACGGGGCAGAGATACCGATGGACAGTTTTGCTGGCAGTGAGCGAGTGCCTTGAGGGTTGGGGTTGTTGGCATCAGTCAGGGTCTGCCAGGCTGCGTCGTTGAACGCCGGTTCTTCCAGGCGCACCAGAGCGAAGCGGCCCATCAGTGGTGTTGGCGACCAGTAGTAGAACAGCACTGGTTTGCCGCGGCGTATCGCCGAGGTGATTTCCGCATCTAGAGCGGCGCCGGAGCCAGTGCGAAAGTTCACATACAGGTGGTTCAGGCCATAAGCCTTGAGCTTCTGGCTGTTGACGGTTTCTGAGGTCCAGCCGCTGGGGCTATTGAGGAAGCGGCCTTTATCGGGTGATTCCGGGTCGCTGAACACGTTGGCATAGTGTTTGAGATCATCCACCGATCGCAGCTGCGGCGCCTGGGCCTGGATGCCACGCGCAGCATCACCCTTGATCACATACTCGGGCACATACCAGCCTTCATCGGCATTTTTCACCGTGTCGCCAATGGCGAACACCTGGCCGGCCTGTTCGGCCTTCACCCAGGCCGGGCTGCGACCGGCCCATTCTTCGGCGATCACCTGGATGTCGTTACGCGCCAGGGCCACTTCCATGCTGACGGTGCTGCCGGGGAGGGTGTCGGTGGGGTAGCCGTAACCTTTCTCAACGATCAGGCGCAGGATTTCCGTGGTCAGGCTGCCGCTTTCCCAAGTGATGTCGCCGAAAAGGATAGGACTGCGATTTTCGGTGGCAAGACCTTGGGTAACCAGGCTCAACGTCAGCAGGGCGCTGCTGAGCAGGGTGATGAGTCGGTTCATGGTGCCTCGCTCTCAGAAAGGGAGTCTGGCAAGTGTAGTCGGCGGGCGCCTTCGCGGGGCAATCTCGCTCCTGCTGTGCTGCAGGAGCGGGATTGCCCCGCGACACGGTCACACCCGGAACTGATCCATCAACCCCTGCTGCTGGTTGGCCAGGCTGTTGAGCGACTGGCTGACCCGCGCCGATTCATTGGCTTGACCGGAGAGTGATTCGGTCACATCGCGGATGGTTGCGACGTTATTGTTGATCTCTTCGGCCACCGCACTTTGCTCTTCGGCGGCGCTGGCGATTTGCAGGTTCATGTCGCTGATCACGGTGACCGCATCACCGATCTGCTGCAGCGCGGTAACCGCCTGGCTGACCTGCTCGACGCTGCCCTGTGCCTGGCGATGGCTACTGTCCATGGCACCGACTACTTCGCGGGTACCGGCCTGCAGTTGTTCAATCACCTGCCGGGTTTCTTCCACCGACTCCTGCGTACGCCGAGCCAGGTTGCGCACCTCATCGGCGACTACGGCGAAACCGCGACCCGCTTCGCCGGCGCGCGCGGCTTCGATGGCCGCATTGAGGGCCAGCAGGTTGGTTTGCTCAGCGATGGACCGGATCACTTCCAATACAGAACCGATCTTGTCGCTGTTCTCGGCCAGCCCTTCGACCTGAGCCATGGCGGTGCTCATGTCCGCCGCCAGGGTATCGATGCTGGTGGTGGTGCGGTCGATTACCGCCAGGCCCCGGCGTGTGGCCTGGTCGGCGTCGCGGGCAGCCTGGGCGGCCTGGGCGGCGCTGCGGGCAACGTCCTGGGCAGTGGCACTCATTTCATGCGAGGCGGTGGCTACCTGGTCAACCTGGCGGTATTGCTGTTCCATGCCGGCGCTGGTCTGGCTGGCAATGGCCGATGACTGATCGGCGGTGTCGCGGGCTGCCTGGACCGAGCGCTTGACCTCGGCAATGGTTGGCTGCAGCTTGTCCAGGAAACGGTTGAACCAGCCAGCCAGTTCACCCAGCTCATCGCGCTTGTCGTAGTTGAGGCGTCGGGTCAGGTCGCCTTCGCCGCTGGCGATGTCTTTGAGCATGGTCGCTACACCGAGGATCGGTCGGGTGACGCCGCGGGCTAGCAGCCAGATCAGCAACAGGCCGATGATCGCTGCCAGTCCACCCAGGCCAAGCTCGGCCAGGGTGCCGCTGGTGTTGCTGCGGTCGAGTTCCTGTTTGAGGGCCTCGGCGGGACCGGTCAGGGCGCTTTGCGGTACGTCGAGCAGCACGCCCCAGGCTTTGCCGCCGGGGATTGGTGCAAAGGAGGCCAGGACTTTCAGACGCTGTTCATGGTGGATGCTGTGCAGTGGTGTGCTGTCGGCCAGCAGACGGATCAGCTCGGCGCCTTTCTCCGGGTCGACCTGATCAAGGCGTTGGGCTAGTTTGCCAGCGTCCGGGCTGTAGCCGGCCAGCAGGCCCACGGGGCTGAGAATGCTCACCTGGGTCTGGCCCTGGTAAAGATTGTTGCTGGCTTGCTGGCTCAGCGCCTGCAGGCTGTTGAGGTTGATATCGATGGACAGGGTAGCGACAACCTTGTCGGCGACCATCAGCGGGAACACGATGCTGGTCATCAGCACCCGTTGGCCGTCGATCTCATAGAAGTAGGGTTCGATCACGCAGGTCTTGCCGGTCGTGCGCGGGCATACGGACCAGGTATTGGCGGGCTCGCCGCTGGGGCCAATGCTGGTATCGGCCATGTCACGTTCCGGCAGGGCCATGGAGGTCAGTTTGCCTGGGGTCGGTTGCGACCAATACAGGGCAAAGCGGCCTTTTTCGTTGCTGCCCAATTGCTCCTGGTTGACGAACAGTTCGTCCTTGTTGTCCAGCGCATTGGGCTCGAACACCAGCGACAGACCGAGCAAGTCGGGGTTGGCCTGCAAGGCGGCACGCACCTGGCGAGTCAGGTCCTCACGCAGATCGAAAGCATCGAGGAAACGCTTTTCCGACTGCTCCCGCAAGAACAGAACCTGGCGGGCGAAACCAGCGCCGTACTGGTAGGCATCCATGAACTGACGGCGAATGTTCAAGGCCTGGACTTCGCCCTGCGATTCAATGCGTCCCTGAGCCGCTTCAGTGAGCATCTGCATGCTGCTGGCTTTGACCAGCGCTGAGCTCTGTTCCATGCGGTACAACGAAAGGCCCACCAGCAGGGTTACGATGCTGGCCAAGCACAAGCCGGCCAGCAGGGTGATTTTCCACTGAATGGAAAGTTGTCTGAACGACATGGCGAAGTCCTTTGATCCAAAAAAAGATTGAGGCTGCCGACGTTATCGGCAGTTTCGCCGTTTTCTTTATTCAAACGATCAATTGAGATGCGTCTTTTTCGTTCATTCCTACGACACCAATCGCGTTGTGAACTTTGACAAGCGTGAAAGCCTGCTTCAGAGTGTGCGCCCTCCATAAAAATACCGTCGTTCGGCCACTGCTCCCGGGCAGTTTGTCGCCGAATCGGTCGCTTTTTGTCCGCTTCCTAGAGGTCACAGGAATGAATGCAGTAATTGCCGCGGTCGGCATCATGCTGATCTTGAGTCTGTCCCGCGTGCATGTGGTGATCGCCCTGATCGTCGGCGCCCTGGCTGGCGGCCTGGTGGGTGGGCTGGGCATCGACGGAACGCTCAAGGCGTTCAACAGTGGTCTGGGCGGTGGTGCTACGGTCGCTTTGTCCTATGCTTTGCTCGGCGCCTTTGCTGTGGCGATTGCCAAGTCCGGCATGGCCCATGCCCTGGCCGACCGTGTCCTGGCTATGGTCGGTCAGCAAGGCCACGGCAATGTTGGCAAGGTCAAATGGCTATTGATTGGCTTGCTCCTGGTGGTGGCGATCTCCTCGCAGAATATCCTGCCGATTCACATCGCCTTTATTCCGTTGCTGGTGCCACCGCTGCTCTATGTTCTGACCAAGCTGCAGATCGATCGACGCCTGGTAGCCTGCGTGATGACATTCGGCCTGATCACACCGTACATGTTCCTGCCGGTGGGTTTTGGCAACATCTTCCTTAACGAGATACTGCTGGCCAACGTCAGCCGCAGTGGCGTGGATGTCAGTGCGGTCAATGTTACGCACGCGATGGCCATTCCGGCGGCGGGGATGCTCTTTGGCCTGCTGTTGGCAGTGCTGTTCAGCTACCGCAAAAAGCGCGTCTATGATCTGGAAAAAATCGAGCAGGTCGAGCAGGTGGCGGTGCGCTACAACCCGCTGACCCTGCTGGTGGCCGGTATTGCCATCGCCGCAGCGTTCATCATTCAGTTGTGGCTGGACTCAATGATCATTGGCGCCATGGCCGGATTTTTGATTTTCTCGGTCTCAGGCATCGTGCGCTGGAAGGAAACGGATGACCTGTTTACCGAAGGCATGAAAATGATGGCCATGATCGGCTTCATCATGATCGCCGCGTCCGGTTTTGCTGAAGTCATGAAAGCCACTGGCGAGGTCAAAAGCCTGGTGGAAACCTCGGCGGCGTGGATTGACCACAGCAAAGGTGTCGGCGCGTTGCTGATGCTGCTGGTGGGCTTGCTGGTCACCATGGGGATCGGCTCATCGTTTTCCACTGTGCCGATTCTTGCCGCGATTTTCGTGCCGCTGTGCGTGCAACTGGGCTTCGACCCGGTGGCCACCGTGTGCATTGTCGGTACCGCCGGTGCGCTGGGCGATGCTGGTTCACCGGCCTCGGACTCGACCCTCGGTCCGACCTCAGGGCTTAACGTCGATGGCCAGCATCACCATATCTGGGACACCGTGGTGCCGACCTTCCTCCACTACAACTTGCCCTTGCTGGCGTTCGGTTGGTTGGCGGCAATGATGCTGTAGCGCTTGGTCAAGCGCAAGGCTCAACCGCGTGCAGGGGGAGGCGAGATGCGGTTGAGTAGCATGCTGCCGTCTTTGCCCCGGGTCAGGTAAACCGGCAAAACCTTGGGCAAGTTGCCAACCAGGCGCTTGATCTGGCTGGTGTCGTAGATGCCACTGATGCGGATGTTACCGGTGCTTTCGTCGGCCAGTTGCAGGGGTTTGTCCAGGTAGCGGTTGATCTGCGGCAGGGCTTGAGCCAGGCTCAGGTTATCGAGGATCAACTTGCCATCACGCCAGGCCAGGCTGGTGTCGTGGCTGTAGGTTTGGCTCAGGCGTGGCTCGAAGTCACCGGACTGGTAGCTGGCCTGCATGCCCGGGCCCAGGCGATAGCCACCATCGGTGTCGTGCGCGTCGCTGCTGACCAGCACCGATCCTTCGACCAGGGTCACTTTGACCTGATCTTCATATTTCCAGACGTTGAACTGAGTGCCGGTCACCCGCGTCTGCCCTTGGGCGGCATGCACCACAAACGGATGCTGGCTATCGTGCTTGACCTTGAAGAACGCCTCGCCCTTGACCAGGGTGACCCGGCGTTCGTCCTTGTAGTTAGTGAAGCGCAACGCGCTGCCCAGGTTCAACTCGACCTGGCTACCGTCTTTGAGTAAGACATGGCTGATGGAACTGGTGCTTTCCAGATACTGATATTGATTCGGCAACCAGCCTTGATCCCAACCGATCCAAGCGCCTGTCGGCAGGGCCAGCAGGGCAATGGCGGCGGCTGAAGCATAGTGGCGCCAAGCGCTGCGACGACGGCGGGGAAGGGCAATGACTTTGCCAGGTGTGTTACTGCGTGGCAGATGGTCAGCGGTCTGCCAGATGTCCAGCATGGCCTGGTATTCCTCGGCATGCACAGGATCGGCGGCGAGCCACAGCTCAAAGGCCTGGCGTTCGGCTGCTGAGCAGTCTTCAGCTTGCAGACGCAGGCACCAATGTGCAGCGGCATCAGTGATGGCATCAGATTGGTCGGCGCTGCGGCTGGTTTGGTTCATCAAGACTCCCGGTTTTGCCTATTCTACCCTTGCAGCGTAGGTGGGAGAACCCGAGATAATGGCGAATGACTATCAGTTGTAAGGTTTTTGTCGGGTAAAACTCTGCAAATGCACTGAGTTCGCAGCTATACCCCGCCTGGTGACGAGGTATAGCTGTTTAACCTTGGCCGACTGACGGTCGAAACTACTTAGAACTGTTCAGCTGCGAGGTTGAACAGTGAAGTACTGCCCGCCCGAATATTGGCCTCCAGGGACAAGGTGCGGGGAAGTAGGCGGGCAAAGAAGAACGCGGCGGTGGCACGTTTGGCGCCATAAAAAGCCGGATCCTGTGTCAGTTTTGTCTCGGCTACGGCATCCATGCGTGCCCACATGTAGGCGTAGGCCACATAACCGAACAGCTGCAAGTACTCGACCGAGGCGGCGCCCACAGCGTTGGCGTCCTCGCTGGCTTGGCTGCAGAGCCACTGACTGAGACTTTCCAGCGTCGTTGTCGCCTTCAGCAGTGATGCGCGATAGGGCGTATCGCCTTCACAGAAGTGGTGAATCTGCGCCGTGAACTCGGCCAGTGCTCTGCCGCCATCGGCCACCACCTTGCGGCCCAGCAGGTCGAGGGCCTGAATGCCGTTGGTACCTTCATAGATCTGGGCGATACGTACATCGCGCACCAACTGTTCCTGACCCCATTCGCGGATATAACCGTGACCGCCAAACACCTGCTGGCCAAGCACGCAGCTTTCCAGGCCATTGTCGGTAAAGAATGCTTTGGCCACAGGGGTCAGCAGCGCTACCTGACGCTGGGCGAGCTCGCGCTCTTCAACATTTTCGGCATATTTGGCGATATCCAGTTGCTGGCCGACATAGGTGGCAAATGCCCGCCCACCTTCAGTCAGGGCCCGCATGGTCAAGAGCATGCGGCGTACATCCGGATGCACGATGATCGGGTCGGCAACGTTGTCGCGTGCTTGAGCGCCAGTCGCCGCCCGGCTTTGCAGGCGGTCTTGGGCATAGCGCGCAGCATTCTGGTAGGAGGCTTCGGCGCAACCGATGCCCTGGATGCCAATCGACAGGCGCTCGTAGTTCATCATCGTGAACATCGCCGCCAGCCCGCGGTTGGCTTCGCCAATCAGAAAACCGCTGGCTGCGTCGAAGTTCATTACACAAGTGGCCGAGGCCTTGATGCCCATCTTGTGCTCAAGGGAGCCGCAATACGCCGAATTGCGCGGGCCGAGGCTGCCATCGCCATTGACCAGGAATTTGGGCACCAGAAACAGCGAGATACCCTTGGGCCCGGCTGGCGCGTCGGGCAACTTGGCCAAGACCAGGTGGATGATATTCTCGGTGAGGTCCTGCTCGCCGCCGGTAATGAAGATCTTGCTGCCGCTGATGCGGTAACTGCCATCGGCACAGGGTTCGGCTTTGGTGCGGATGATCCCAAGGTCAGTACCGGCATGCGCTTCGGTCAGGCACATGGTGCCCGTCCACTCGCCACTGTACAGTGGCGGCAGGTAAGTGGCCTTGAGGTCATCACTGGCATGGGCGTCGAGGGCCAGACAGCAACCGGCACTCAACGCCGAGTAGAGGCTGAAGCTGCAGTTGGCGGCATAGAGCATTTCTTCGAACTGCACCGCGAGCATTTTCGGCATCCCCAGGCCGCCGTGCTCGGGGTTACCGGCCAGCCCCACCCAGCCACCTTCGCGATAAGTCTGCCAGGCGTGGGCGAAGCCGTCTGGGGTACGCACCTGACCGTTATCGAACAACACGCCCTGTTCGTCACCGCTGCGGTTGAGCGGAGCAATCAGTTGGCCGGTGATCTTCGCTGCCTCTTCGAGAATGGCGTCGGCGGTGTCGCTGTCAACCCGTTCGGCCAGCAGCGGCAGACGCGCCCAGAGGTCAGGGCCGTGGAACACCTCATGAAGGACGAAGCGCATATCGCGCAGCGGAGCATTGAATTCTGGCATGGGAATCTCGCTGTTTAATGGGGTCAGAGCGCCTTGGCCCAGTCGCGCAACAGATACTTCTGGATCTTGCCGGTGGACGTTTTCGGCAGCTCACTGAAGACCACGGTCTTGGGCAGCTTGAATCCAGCCAGGTGCTCGCGGCAGAAGCTGATGATCTGCGCCTCGCTGGTCTGCTCACAACCGACTTTGAGGGTGATGAACGCGCAGGGGGTTTCGCCCCATTTCTCGTCCGGGCGGGCGACCACCGCAGCCTCAAGCACGGCAGGGTGCTTATACAGGGTGTCCTCGACTTCGATGGTGGAAATGTTCTCGCCGCCGGAGATGATGATGTCCTTGAGCCGGTCCTTGATCTCGACATAGCCGTCGGCATGCCATACCGCCAGGTCGCCGGTATGGAACCAGCCGCCGCGGAAGGCTTCGGCAGTGGCTTCGGGGTTTTTCAGGTAACCCTTCATTACCGTGTTGCCGCGCATGAAGATTTCCCCCAGGGTGTTGCCATCGCGCTGTACCGGTTCCAGGGTTTGCGAATCCGCGACCATCAGGCCTTCAAGGGTGGGGTAACGCACGCCTTGGCGCGACTTGATCCGCGCCCGTTCGGCCAGGGGCTGTTCGTCCCATTCGGCGTGCCAGGCGCAAACGGTTACCGGCCCGTAGACTTCGGTCAGGCCATAGACATGGGTGACCTTGATACCCATTTCTTCCACCGCACCGATGACCTTGGCCGGGGGTGCGGCACCGGCGACCATGGCGTTGACCGGATGATTGATGGCCGCTTTGGCTGACTCGGGCATGTTGATCAAGGCGTTGAGCACAATTGGCGCGCCGCACAGGTGGGTGACCTGATGCTCGCGGATCAGGGTGAGGATCTTCTGTGGATCGACCCGACGCAGGAACACATGGGTACCGGCCAGCGCCGTGACGGTCCAGGGGTAGCACCAACCGTTGCAGTGGAACATCGGCAGGGTCCACAAGTACACCGGGTGATTGCCCATGGCCCAGGTCATCTGGTTACCCAGGGCGTTGAGGTAGGCGCCACGGTGGTGATAGACCACGCCTTTGGGGTTGCCTGTCGTGCCAGAGGTGTAGTTCAGCGAGATCGCCTGCCACTCGTCCTCTGGCCATTGCCAGGCGAACTGTGGATCGCCTTCGGCAAGAAAAGCTTCGTAGTCCAGATCGCTGATCGCCTGGCCTTCAGCGTATTCTGGATCGTCAACATCGACCACCAACGGCGGGTACTCTATCAATGCCAGGGCGCCAGCAATGACCTTGTGAAATTCCCGGTCGGTGATCAGCACCTTGGCCTCACCGTGTTCGAGCATGAACGCAATGGCTTCGGCGTCCAGGCGAACGTTCAGGGCATTGAGCACGGCGCCAATCATTGGCACGCCAAAATGCGCCTCCAGCATCGCGGGGATGTTCGGCAACATCACCGCTACCGTGTCGCCTTGGCCAATCCCGCGTCCGGCCAGGGCACTGGCCAGACGCCGGGAGCGTTCGTAGGTCTGTTGCCAGTTGCGCCGGATGGCACCATGAATCACCGCCGGGTACTGGCCATAGACCGCCGCAGTGCGTTCGATGAAGCTCAAGGGGCTCAATGCTTGGTGATTGACAGGAGAGGGCGCCAGGCCCTGAGAGAAAATCGACATGAAAGGTTCCTGTGCAGGGGGCGCCTGTATGGCGTACTGCAACCCCCGGTGGCTGATTGTTAGCTCTGATCAGGTGGCGTGAAGGGCGGGCCCTTCAGGTGTGACACACTTTTACGTGAATCGCTATGGTACTTGGAAGATAGACTATAGCAATATAGTAGAAGTACTATATTCGTAACCTGACCCATTCGATTGAGCACACCCATGACCGCTTTGCTCGCCAGCGATCCACAACCCAGCCTGCTATTCGATGCCTCGGCAACGGTGCTGGCGGTCAACCCGGCCTTGCAGGCCATGCTCGGACCTTGGCCACAGCGCTCAGCCGAATACTGGTTGCCGGGTAATTTCCAGGCGCTGGTCAATGCCTGCCAGCGCCAGGCCCGGGCGATCAGCGATGTCGAAGCGCAGGTTGCCGGGCAAATTCTGCTTTGGACCTTTATCCCGGTCGCTGCTGATCAGGTGTTGGCGCGTTGTCGTGACGCCAGCGCCGAACGCGTTGCTGAACGTGAGGCCAACCAGGCGCGGCGCCTGTATCGATTGATCACCGAAAACACCACCGACCTGATTTCGCGGCACAGTCCCGATGGTTGCTTTCTCGATGCTTCGCCGGCCTCCTATCGGTTGCTCGGCTATTGGCCTGAAGCATTGCGTGGCGTCGCCGTGCAGTCGTTGTTTCACCCTCAGGACCGTCAGCAATCGCTGCTGCAAGCGGCCCAGGCCTTGGAGCAGGACGGCTATCAGACCATGACGTGTAGGGTGCGCCATCGCCACGGTCACTACCTGTGGTTTGAGATCGCCAGCCGGGCGATTCGTGAAACCTATACTGGGGCGGTGGTAGAGATTGTCAGTGTCTCTCGGGATATCAGCGTGCGCGTCGAGGCCCAGGAAAACCGTCGACGGCTCGCCGAGGTGGTGGAGGCAAACACCGACCTGGTGCTGTTCACCGACCGTGAAGGTCATCTGAGTTATCTCAACGGTTCGGCGCGCCGCGCCCTGGGGTTGCAGGACGTACAGACGTTGCCTACGTTGCAGCGGTTGCTCGACCCTGGGCTATCGCAACAGTTGCAGCGTGAAGGTTGGCAGCGCGCCGAGCAAACCGGCGTTTGGCACGCCGAGACACGTTTGATCCCATGGCAGGGAGCGCCGGCGTTTCCGGTTTCGCTGGTGTTGATCGCCCATCGCGCCAGCGGTGGCCAACGTTACTACTCGTTGGTCGCCCGCGACATGACTGAGCGCGAATTGCGCGAAAGCCAACAACGTCGGCATCAGGATGAACTGGCCCACAGTGCGCGGCTGGTCACCCTCGGCGAACTGGCGTCAGGCATTGCCCACGAGATCAACCAGCCGCTGGCGGCGGTGGTCAACTACGCGGGCGCCAGTCAACGTTACCTACAAACCCTGGACCGTGATCCGCAGGCGGCGGCGCGGGTTGCTCAGGGTTTGGCGCGAATCACTGAACAGGCAACCCACGCGGCTGAGGTGATCAAGCGCCTGCGTGCGTTCTTGCGCAAGGAGCCGCGGCGCCTGCAGGCTTTGTCAATCGCCGATGTCGCCATTGAAGCGGTGCGCCTGTGTGACTGGGAGGCGAGCCGAGACCAGGTGAGTATCGAGTTGCAAGTGAGCGACCCGCTGCTGGCGGTCTATGCCGATCGGGTGTTGCTCGAACAGGTGTTGCTCAACCTCTTGCGCAATGCCATTGATGCCAACCGCGAGCAGCATCAAGGGCAGCCTTCGCGTATCGTGCTCAGCGCTGCATTTGTCGCCGGGCAAGTGCAGGTAGAAGTCAGCGACCAGGGGCCTGGCGTGGCGGCAGAGCGGCTGGACGGTATTTTTACCCCCTTCAACACCAGCAAGCCGGAGGGGCTGGGCCTTGGCTTGAGCATGAGCCGCAGTATTATTGAGGGTTTTGGCGGGACCTTGCAGGCGTTACCGGGTGTGGAGGGTGGATTGATCTTGTGTTGTCGGCTGGCGGCGGTGGCCAGTGTCGGAACTGAGGGCATGTGATGCAGCAAGCGAAAGTCTATGTAGTCGACGATGACCAGGGCATGCTCGACTCAACGGTCTGGCTGTTGGAGTCAGTCGGTATTCAAGCGATGCCGTTTACCAGTGGTCAGGCGTTTCTACAGACCTGTGGCGAGTACTTGCCAGCGTGTGTGCTGCTTGATGTGCGCATGCCCGGTATGGGCGGGCTGAGTGTCCAGCAAGCCTTGAACGAGCGCGGTATCGAGCTGCCGGTGATCTTTCTCAGTGGCCATGCCGATGTACCGATCGTGGTGCGAGCGTTCAAGGCTGGCGCCTGCGACTTCATTGAAAAGCCCTACAACGATCAGTTGCTGCTGGATGCTGTCCAGGCCGCGCTCGACCGCTCACGTCGAGCTCTTGCCGACAGCGGGCCACGGGCGGAGGTGCAAGCGCGAATCGACAGCCTGACACCACGTGAGCGGGATATTTTCGTGCCACTGGTGCAAGGTTTTAGTAACCGTGAAATTGCCGAACAGCTTGAGGTCAGCGTGAAGACCGTCGACCTATACCGTTCGCGGGTGATGAAGCGCATGGAGGCTGACACCTTGCCTGCATTGGTGGGGATGGCGATTGCCTGTGGCGTGGTCGAGGCGCTGGGTGCACAGCCCTGATCTGACACAGATCGTTGTGGGAGCTGGCCTTTCCAGCACGGCTGGCTCCCACCGTTCGCTGCGGTGATTTAAGAACGCCGCCCCAGCAGTAGCCCCACCACCAAGCCAAACCCTGCCGAAATCGCCACCGTCTGCCATGGATGGCCACCGATATAGTCTTGAGTGGCTTCAACCACCGGTTGGGCCTTGCTCCGTACATTGCCGACCGCTTCGCGCGCTTGCTTGAGTTTGAGGCCGACCTGGGCGCGCAAGGTTTCGGCGTCTTCGCCCACCAGCGCGGCGCTGTCGCGTAGCAGCTTTTCCGATTCTTCAATCAAGCTCTGCAGTTCACTGAAAGCCTGGTCCTTGATTTGCTCGGCTTCGGCTTGCACGGTGGTTTTTCTGGCCATGGGCGCTTCCTCGTTAGTTGATGGGCATTGAACAGTGGATACCGCTGGGTGCGGAAAGTTGCAGCGACTTTGCCGTCCGTTGCTGGCTACAGTGTAAGATAGCGCCTATTTTCAAGCGGCAGGACACCCTCATGAGTTTCAATCTGGCCAACAAGAGCTTCGCCGAACGGGCGCAGATCGAGGACGAAAAAGCCCGGCTGTTCGAGCTCTGGCAGAGCAACCTGGGCAAGGCCAAGGGCGAAGCCGCTCGGCTGATCGCAGAAAAACCCCGGCGTAAAGGCAAGTGGGCTGAATGGGTGCGCTCTGAACTGGATGGCATGTCGCCGCCCGAGTTCGCCAATATGGTCCGCAGTGAGGTCAACAAGCTGATGGCCGCGGCCAAGTAAGGCAATTGCAGGCATTCTCAGCACTGCTGGGCCAGCCCGGTGCGGCCACTGCACAGGGGCGTTGAAAAGCACGACCAAGATGAACGATACTGTTTCTCATTAGCGTGTATTTCTTGTTCCCAAGGCCCATCGAATCCCTCCATGTTGACGTCTCCCGTGTCCGGGCTGCTGGCCAGTTTCCAGGAACATTACGATGACCTGCTGCAGTTCTTGACCCGGCGCATGAGCGACCGTCAGCGTGCGGCTGATGTGGCCCAGGAAACCTACCTCAAGTTGGTCAAAATCGAGCAGCAGGACCTACCGGTGCTGCATGCACGCAGCTTCATCTTCCGCGTGGCCGGCAACTTGGCCATCGATACCTTGCGTCGCGAACAACGGATGGCCGGCAACCTCGACGACGCTCAAGCGGCGCACCAGGTGCCGTGTCCGGCGCCAGCACCGGAGGCGGCGTTGCTGGCTCGTGAGCGCCTTGAGCAGCTCGACGAAGCCTTACTACAGCTGCCGCCTAACGCTCGTCAGGCGTTGTTGCTCAACCGCGTCGAAGGCCTGACCCAGGCGCAGATTGCACAACAGTTGGGTGTTTCCGAGAGCATGGTGGCAAAATACATCGGCCAAGCGTTGCGCCACTGCCGCGACTGGCTTAAACACAACCATGATTGATGCCCTTGCCATGTCTGCACCGCAGCCGCTTAGTGATTTGTCCGACGATGCTCTCGACTGGCAGGTGCTGCTGCACTCCGGCAACGCCACGGAGGCCGAACGTGTCCGTTATCAGCGTTGGCGTGCACTCAGTCCCGCTCATACTCAAGCAGCCCAGGAAGCCGAAGCCTTGTGGGGCGATCTAGGCCAGACTCGTGCGGCGAGCGAACTGACGGCCGCTGTGCCGCGCCAGCGCCGCTGGGGCAGTGCCTTGGCCGCTTCGCTGGTGTTGGCGCTGATTGGTTATGGCGGTTGGCAGCAAGCCCCGGCCTTGCTTGCTGACTATCACACCCGCGTTGGCCAACAGCAGCGGATTACCTTGGCTGATGGCTCGCAGGTGTTGCTCAACAGTGGCAGTGCTTTGTCGGTGGATTTCAGCAGTGGTCAGCGTCGAGTGACGCTCAAAGTGGGTGAGGCGCTGTTCGAACCGGCTGATGACCCGCGTCCGTTCGTTGTCGAAGCGGGTGGCGAAGCGGTGCAAGGTAGCGGGGCGGTGTTCAGTGTGCGCCGTGATGGCAGCCACAACCGTGTGGTGATTGCCCAGGGGCAGGCACAAATCGGTGAACGCGTGCTCACCAGCACACCGGATGCACGGGCTCAGACTGCCTGGCAACGCGGCAAGCTGATCTTCAATGGCAAGCCCCTGCGCGAAGTACTGGCCGAGCTTGAGCGATACCAGCACGGGCGCATCGTGCTGTCCGATCAAACGCTGGGGGCGATGCAGGTCAGCGGGGTATTTGACCTGGATGATCCGCAAGGGCTGTTGCGTACCCTGGAGCAGCGCTATGCACTGAAGGTTACCTATTTGCCTTGGCTGGCCGTGGTGTATTGACTGCGGCGCAGGCCACGTGCGAATAGCTGCCGAAAAATAATTTCAATTATCCACTGCAAGTTCTTCTTCGCCCAATCGTCGTAGTGAGACTGATCAGCAATTCATTCTCATTTACACCATTTGCCTGGAAGAACATTGTGAAGGGTCCGCTTAAGCCAATCGCTTGCTCCACTGCTCGTTTCAAACACGCTTTGCTGGCTTCAACCGCCGTCGCCGCACTGCTTGGTCCCGTCTGGGCAGTGGCAGCCGAGGTCGCCAATGCTGGGCAAGCGAGCGCCCAGCAAGACCGCGAGGTCAGCCTGGAACTACCGGCTCAGGAACTTGATCAGGCCTTGACAGCGTTCGCCGACCAGGCTGGGCTGCACCTATTGTTTACCAGTGCCGATGTCGCCGGCTTGCACAGCCCGGCCCTCAATGGTCGCTACAGCATTGCCCAGGCCTTGCAGAGCCTGCTGGCCGGCAGCGGTATGAGCTGGCAGTTCAGCGATTCGCGCACGGTAATCCTGCGCAAGGTCCAGGCTACTCCGGCGAGTGTCAGCCTCAAGCCGACTGAGGTCAGCGTGGCTTCGCGCACCAGCACCGCGATCAGTGAAATTCCGGGCACCGTCTGGGTGGTTGACCAGCAGCAGCTCAAGGAGCAGATCAACAGCGGTGTCAGCCTCAAAGAAGCCATTGGCAAACTGGTACCTGGCCTGGACCTGGCCCCGGAAGGGCGCACCAACTACGGCCAAAACATGCGCGGGCGCAATGTGCTGGTGATGATCGACGGCGTCAGCCAGAACAGCTCCCGTGGCTTGTCGCGCCAGTTCGACAGTATCTCGCCGTTCAACGTCGAGCGTGTTGAAGTGCTTTCTGGTGCCAGCGCCATCTACGGTGGCGGCGCCACCGGCGGCATCATCAATATCGTGACCAAGAAAGGTGAGCCCGGTCCGGCCCGCTTCGAGACCCAGTTGGGGGCCAGCAGCGGTTTTAACAACAGCGATGACCTGTCGACCCGCATCGCCCAGTCGGTCAGTGGTGGCAACGAGCGGATCAATGCACGCCTGGGTATTTCAGGTGAGCAGAACGAAGCTTTCTACGATGGCGCTGGCGACCAGATCTTCATCGACAACACCCAGACTGATCTGCAGTACAACCGCACCATCGACGTGCTCGGCAGTCTGGGTATGACGTTCAACGATGAGCAAAGCCTTGACCTGCTGGCCCAGTACTACGACTCCGGCAATCACGGCAGCACCGGGATCTATTTTCCCAATCTCAAGCATAACGCTCCGTCGGACCTGGAAGACGCCGAGCTGCGCGGTGGATACTCCACCGACCTTGAGCCACGAACCAAGCGTGTGCTGCTCAATGCCAACTATCACCACAGTGATGTATTTGGCCAGGACTTCTACTTGCAGGCGTCCTACCGCAAGGAAGACGACAACTTCTACCCGTTCCCGTACTACAACGGTAAACCGGCCGGTTCCAAAGGGGTGTACTTTGCCGCCTCGCAGCAGAACTTTGAGGTCAGCAGCCTCAAGGCATTGTTTGCCAAGCAGTGGGACACCCTCAAATTGACGTATGGCGTGGACCTGGACCGTGAGCGTTTCAATGCCGAGCAGACTACTTTCGATTCGCTGACTTCCTCCGAAAGTGGCGGGCTGGACCTGGAAAAGGAAAGCAAGGCCCCGCGCTATCCCAGTTACCGGGTCGATGGTCTGTCGTACTACGCCCAGATGGACTGGCATGCGACGGATAACCTGACGGTCTCCGGCGGCGCCCGACGCCAGCAGATGGATGTAGATGTCGGCGATTTCAAGGGTGTGCCCGGCGGCAGCAACGACTATCAGGTCAATCTGTTCAACCTCGGCGCCATCTATGACTTCAAGAACGGTCATCAAGTCTGGACCAACTACGGTGAGGGGTTCGACCTGCCAGACCCCGCCAAGTTTTACGGCAAGCCGGGCCTGAGTGTCGAAGACAACCCGCTGGCCGGGATCAAGAGCCGCCAGGTGGAAATGGGTTGGCGTTACGCCGACCTCGACTGGGATGCGCAGGCGGCGGTGTACTACATTTGGTCGGACAAGATCATCACCACCGACATGGCCACCCTGACCATCAATGTCGAGGACCAAAAAAGCCGTGACTTCGGTTTTGAAGGGGCACTGACCCGTCATTTCGAAAGCGGCTGGGAAGCGGGTAGCACCCTGCACCTGGTGCGCTCAGAGGAAGAAGACAAAAACGGCGACTGGATCAAGCGTGATGCCCGTTATGCTTCGTTGTCCAAGTCCACGGCCTTTGTCGGCTGGAAGGACGAAGCGCGTAGCGCGCGCCTGCAGGCCAACCATGCCTTCACCCTCAAGGACGATGCCGATCACGAGATCAAGGGCTACACCACCTTTGACTTGCTAGGCAGCCAAGAGACGGGCTTCGGCACTTTCAGCGCCGGCATCCAGAACCTGCTGGACAAGCAATACAGCACGGTCTGGGGCCAGCGTGCGACGCTGTTCTATTCACCGACCTATGGCCCGGAGTACCTGTATGACTACCAAGGGCGCGGTCGTACCTACACCTTGACCTGGTCGATGGCGTATTGAGTCAGGCAAAGCTTGTCAGCAGGTCCGCTTCAAAGGCCTGCTGGGCGTCGCTGGGCACTTGCGCGCGATGACGGGCGAGGACGAAGGGCACCTCAAAGTTCAATGCCGGATCCAACCCCTGCAACAACCCACGCTCGACCCAGGGGGCGGCGAAGTGGCAGGGTAGATAGCCGATGTGGCGCCCGGAAAGAATGAACGCCAAGGCACCCTCGACCTGTTCGGAGCGTGCTGAAGCGTGACCGCCGCTGAGCGGGTCGGGGCTTTCCAGAAAGCTGTAGGGGTGCTCGACCTGGTCGGCCTGCAACAGTACATCCAGGCTCGCAGCCTGGTTGGCCAGCGGGTGGTGGCTGGCGCAATACAGGCGCTGGGTCTCTTCGAACAGTGGGGTGTAGTCGAACGCCGACTGCTTGCCGGAGAAGTACCCGATGGCCAAGTCCAGACGCTGCTGCAACAGCAGACGTTCAAGATCCGCCGGCATGGCACTGACCAGTTCCAGACGCACGGATTCGTCGCGTTGGCGAAAGCGCTCGATGGCCTTAGCCAGGCGCAGGGTCACGCTACTGTCCTGGGCTTCAGAAATGCCCACGCGCACCTCACCGAGCAAACGACCAGCGACGCCGTTGGCTTGATGGCGGAAAGCTTCGATCTGTACCAGCAGCTCCCGGGTTGCCTTGAGCAGCACCTCGCCTTTGGCGGTCAAGCCAAAGCCGCCTTTACCACGGCTGCACAGGCGATAGCCAAGACGTGTTTCCAGGCGCGCCATCTGCTGGCTGATACTCGGCTGGCTCAGTCCGAGTACGCCCTGAGCGGCGCTGAAGCCACCGGCCTCGACTACAGTGACGAACAGCCGCAGCAGGTGCAGGTCGAGGTCGTGCAGTTGTCCGAGCATCAAACATTGCTCCTGATGAATGTCAGCTTAAGTAAGTTGCCATTTTTGTAATGTAACCCGGCGTGCATGCTGGCGGCATCCACTGATAAAGGTGCCCGACATGCGTAGATACCTGTGGTTGTTCCCGCTGATACTGGCCTTGCCGATTCAGGCCGAAGAAAAAGTCCTCAATCTCTACAGTTGGGCCGATTACGTGGCGCCCGAAGTATTGCAGCGCTTTGAAAAGGAAAGCGGCTACAAGGTGCGCTACGACACCTTCGACACCACGGAGGTGCTGGAAACCAAGTTGCTCACCGGCGGCAGTGGCTACGACGTGGTCGTGCCGTCCTCCAGCCTGCTGGCACGCGCGCTGGCGGCTGGCGCGCTGCAACCGCTGCAAGCCCAGAAAATGCCCGGCTACAGCAATCTGGACAAAGACCTGTTGGCCAAGCTGGCCGAAGTGGACCCCGGCAACCAGTACGCGGTGCCTTATACCTGGGGCACTCTGGGCTTGGGGATGAACCTGGAGGCGGTGCGCCAGCGAGTCGGCGATGTGCCGCTCGATAGCCTTGATCTGTTGTTCAAGCCCGAGTATGCGAGCAAGCTCAAGGACTGCGGGATTGCCATGTCCGACTCGCCGCAGGAGGTGATCGGCGTGGCTTTGCACTACCTGGGCAAAGACCCGTACAGCCGTAACAAAGATGACCTGGCCGCCGCCCAGGCACTGCTTCAGCAACTACAACCGTCGATCAGCTATGTTGCCAATGGCAGGCAGATCAACGACCTGGCCAACGGTAGCGTGTGTTTGGCGCTGACCTATAACGGTGATGCGACCATGGCCGCCGATCAGGCCCGGCAAGCCAACAAGCCCTACCAGGTGGTGTACCGGATTCCCCGCGAAGGCACGATCATCTGGCAAGACAATCTGGCCATCCCTAAAGACGCCCCGCATCCAGAGGCTGCCAGGGCATTCATTGCCTTCATGCTGCGCCCCGATTCGGTTGCGCCGCTGACCAACACCCTGTTTTTCGCCAACGCCAACCAGGCCGCCACCGTCTTGGTGGATGAGGCGGTGCGCGGCGACCCGGATATCTACCCCTCGGATGAAGTGCGCGCGCGGCTGTTTGCCGACCGCAGTATGAGCTTGGCCGACATGCGCCAACGCACCCGGTTGTGGACCGCTTTTCGTAGTCGCCAATAACAACAAACCAGGAGCCCGATGATGGATCTCGCCCCCCACAACGACCAGGCCATGACCCGTGAAAGCCTGTATGGCACGGTCGCGGAAAATACCTTTGCCGGCATCACCAGTTTTTCCAGGCGCCGCTACAGCCGCGACCTGCGCGGTGTTGATGTGGTGGTCAGCGGCGTGCCGTTCGACACCGCCACCAGCAACCGTCCCGGTGCGCGCTTTGGTCCGCGGGCCATTCGTGCCGCCTCGGTGCAGCAGGCCTGGGCCCGGCACTGGCCATGGCAATTCGATCCGTTCGATCATCTGGCGGTGATCGACTACGGTGACTGTGATTTCGATTACGGCAGCCCGCAGACCATTCCCCAAAGCATCCAGGCGCATGCCGAGCAGATCCTTGAAGCGGGCTGCGCCATGCTCACCCTGGGTGGCGATCATTTCATCAGCTACCCACTGCTCAAAGCGCATGCGCGCAAACATGGGCCGTTGTCGCTGATTCATTTCGACGCCCACAGCGACACCTGGCCGGACGAGGAGGGGGGCGGGCGTGTCGACCACGGCACGATGTTCTGGCACGCCGCGCGTGAAGGCCTGGTGGATCCGTCGCGCTCGGTGCAGATCGGTTTGCGTACCACTAATGACGATTCCCAGGGTTTTGCCGTGCTCGATGCGCGGCAGGTACACCAGCGGGGATGTGCGGCGATTATCGAGGCGATTCGCGCGCGGGTGGGTGACCACCCGGTGTACCTGACCTTCGACATCGATTGCCTTGACCCAGCGTACGCGCCGGGCACCGGCACCCCGGTGTGTGGTGGGCTGTGTACGTTGCAGGCACTGGAGATCATTGGCGGGCTGCGCGGTATCAATCTGGTGGGGATGGACCTGGTGGAGGTCGCGCCAGCCTATGATCATGCTGATATTACCGCCTTGGCCGGGGCGACGCTGGCGATGGAAATGCTCTGCCTGTACGCCGCCCGGCACAAGGTCGACGGCTGAGCTGGAAACAAAATGAATTACCTGTAGGAGAAATAGCGGTTTGCTGACGAACCGGGCGCGCCTTAGGCTATCCAATGCTTGGGCGCGTCATTTCGCGCAGGAGGTGAACCGTGAACAGATCACTGCTGGGCCTGGCCCTGGGCTTGCTGTTGAACGTACCGGTGCAGGCGGGGCCGGCGCCGATACACGTGGCCGCCTCGCCGAACAACCCTTATAACAGCCCGATCATGCGGGCCAACCCCAACAGTCGACAAGGCAGCGTGCCTGCCACGCCACCGGTACGCGGCCCATCGACCCAGCCTAATCCCCGTATTCCGACTGTTGAGAATCGTGGCATCGGTAATGGCGAAAATATGCGCCGCGAACAAACCACACCGCACCTGGACCCTACTCGGCCGCCACGCGAGTCGCCTCGCACGCCTTGAAGCGGTTAACCCTCCCTGGAAGGAAATGCTGATGCCCGTACGCACCTGGATTCCGACGCTGTTGACCGCGGCGTTGTTGCCACTGCTGGCCGATGCCGCGCCTGAGCGCAGTTTTAAAAGCGAAGCGGGCAGTGTCACGGTCAGCACCCTGGCCGAAGGCCTGCGCAATCCCTGGGCCCTGGCCTTTTTGCCGGACGGTAAGGGCATCCTGGTCTCTGAACGGCCCGGCAACTTGCGCATTGTCAGCCCTGAGGGCAAAGTCGGTGCGCCGCTGGGTGGGGTGCCGGAGGTCTGGGCCAAGGGCCAGGGTGGATTGCTCGATGTGCTGCTGTCGCCGACCTTCAAGCAGGACCGCATGGTCTATCTGAGCTATGCCGAGGGCGGTGGCGAAGATGGCAAAGCCGGTACTGCGGTGGGGCGTGGGCGCTTGTCTGCAGACCTGGCCAAGCTTGAAGACTTTAACGTGATTTTCCGTCAGCAGCCCAAGCTGTCGACAAACAACCACTTTGGCTCACGTTTGGTGTTCGACCGTGAGGGTTATTTGTTCATTGCCTTGGGTGAAAACAACCAACGCCCCACCGCCCAGGACCTGGACAAGCTGCAAGGCAAGGTCGTGCGCATTCTCCCCGATGGCTCGGTGCCTAAAGACAACCCCTTTATCGGCCAAGACAATGTGCGCCCGGAAATCTGGTCCTTTGGCCACCGTAATCAGCAGGGCGCAGCGCTTAATCCCTGGACGGGCGAGTTGTGGACCAACGAGCACGGCCCACGTGGTGGCGATGAGATCAATTTGCCCAAGCCCGGCAAGAATTACGGTTGGCCGATCGCGACTCACGGCATCAACTACACGCTGCTACCGATTCCAGAAGCTCAGGGCGAGCATGTCGACGGTATGGTTGACCCTCATCATGTCTGGGAAAAGTCACCGGCTATCAGCGGTATGGCCTTTTATGACAACCCGCGTTTCAAACCTTGGGACCACAGCCTGTTCATTGGCGCACTGTTGAGCCAGGAGCTGATCCGCTTGCAACTGGACGGTGACAAAGTAGTGCATGAAGAGCGCCTGCTCGGCGAACTCAATGCGCGGATCCGCGACGTGCGGGTGGGGCCCGATGGCTATCTGTATCTGCTGACAGATGCTGAGGATGGCGCGTTGTTGAAGGTAGGCCTGGATTTGTAGCGCTGCCCGCATAACACCGCAAGCGGGCTAGAATGGGCCTTTTGCCATAGGCTTTGTCCATGTCATGCCTCATCGAGCCGTCACCATTGCAGCTGTACCAGCAAGCTATCGCTACCAAGGGCTTTGTCAGCGACGCGGCTCAACTGCAGGCTGCCACTGAGCTGCAGGCCTGTTTCGAGGCTCTGCAGCGCGGCGCAAGCCCACAAGGTGTCTACCTCTGGGGGCCGGTCGGCCGCGGCAAAACCTGGTTGATGGACCAATTTCACGCCTGCCTGCAGGTGCCAGCACGGCGTCAGCATTTTCATCACTTCATGCGTTGGGTACATCAACGTCTATTCCAGCTAAACGGCACCGCCGAGCCGTTGCAGGCCCTGGCGCGGTCATTGGCTGAAGAAATTCGTGTGCTCTGTTTCGACGAGTTGTTCGTCAACGATATCGGCGATGCAATCATCCTCGGCGGCTTGTTCCAGGTGTTGTTCGAGGCCGGTGTGGTGATTGTCGCCACCTCCAACCAACCGCCTGATCAGCTTTACAGCGATGGTTTCAACCGTGAGCGCTTTGTGCCAGCAATTGCCGCAATCGAGCAGCATATGCAGGTGATTGCCGTGGCTGGTGAGCAGGATCACCGCCTGCACCCGGGTGCCGGGCAACAACGCTACTGGGTGCGCGACAGCGGACAGCCCACGACACTTGAGCAGGTGTTCGAACAACTGCGCGGCGAGCAATCGGCTACAGATCAGACGCTGAGTATTGGTTCGCGTCGGCTGACGGTGGTGCAACGCTGCGACAGCGTCCTCTGGTGCCGTTACGCTGATCTTTGCGAACAACCGTTCGCTGCCATGGATTTCATGGACCTGTGTGACAGTTTTCAGGCCATTTTGCTCGGTGATGTACCTGCCCTCGGTGCTCGCCAGCGCCCGGCGAAGATTGCCCGCGGCACCGAAGATGGTGCCCAGCGGGTAGTGGCCGGTGACCGTGAGCTGCCGCAATTGTCGATTCACGATGACAGCGTGCGGCGCTTCATCGCCTTGGTCGATGAATGCTACGACCGTCGGATCGCCCTGTACCTGGAAGCCGAGGTGCCCCTGGAAGCACTCTACACTCAAGGGTATCTGGAGTTCCCGTTCCGGCGCACCCTGAGCCGCTTGCGGGAGATGCAACTGCAACGCTTCTGTTGAAGGAGTCGATCATGCAGCCGCTATCGCACCATCTGCTGACCATGGCCTACCACAACGGTTGGGCTAACCACAGGCTCTACAAGGCCTGCCTGCAGCTGAGCCAGGACGAGTTCCTGGCGCCTCGCTGCAGTTTTTTTGGGTCGATCAAGGCGACCCTCAATCATATTCTCACGGTGGACTGGTTCTACCTCAATGCCCTTGAATCAGAGCAACGAGGCCAGGCACCGGAACCTGACAGCGAGCGCTTTTTTGAGCCCGAAGAACCGTTTGCTGACTGCGAGGCGCTCAATGCCGAACAAGCTCAGGCCGATCACCGTCTGATTGCCTATTGCAGCCAGCTGCGCGACGAACAATTGCAGCGTTACGTGAGTATCGTGCGCCCCGATTGGGTCCAGCGTGAACAGCGACTGCGGTTGTTGTCCCATCTGTTCGAGCACCAGATCCATCACCGTGGCCAGGTGCACGCCATGCTCAGTGATACCTCGGTGCGTCCACCGCAGCTGGATGAATTTTTCTGCGAGGACGAAGCGCACCTGCGCGCCCAGGACTTTGCAGAACTGGGCTGGACCGAAGCGCAGGTTTGGGGGCGTTAGCGCTTAAGCCAATCGAGCAGGGCCTGGTGAAAGCGTTCGGGCTCCTCGATCTGCGGCGCGTGGCCCAGGCCAGGGAACACCACCAGTTCGCCCTGGGGAATGGTTTTTGCTGCTTGTGGGCCCAAGGTTTTGTAGTGGCCGAGCTTGGCCTTGACCTCGGGTGCGGCGATGTCGCTGCCAATGGCGGTGGTATCGGCGTCACCGATCAGCAGCAAGGTCGGCATTTGCAGGTTGTTGAATTCATAGACCACCGGCTGGGTGAAGATCATGTCGTAGATCAACGCCGAGTTCCACGCCACGGCCTGATGCCCAGGACCTTGATTGAGGCCCACCAGCATCTGCACCCAGCGTTCGTACTCGGGCTTCCAGCGCCCGTCGTAGTAGGTCTTGCGCTCATAGTTGCGCACGCCTTCGGCATCGAGCTTGAGTTCGCGCTGGTGCCATTGATCGACGGTACGGTAAGGCACGCCGAGGGCTTTCCAGTCTTCCAGACCGATGGGGTTGACCAGCGCCAGGCGCTCGACCTGTTGCGGGTAGAGCAGAGCGTAGCGGGTGGCGAGCATGCCGCCGGTGGAATGGCCGAGCAGGCTGGCTTTGTCGACGCCCAGTTGTTTGAGCAGTGCCTGGGTGTTATCTGCCAGTTGCTGGAAGCTGTATTGGTAGTGCGCCGGTTTGCTTGAGCTGCAAAAACCGATCTGATCAGGAGCGATCACTCGGTATCCGGCCTGACTCAGGGCCTTGATTGTGGTTTCCCAGGTAGCGGCACAGAAATTCTTGCCGTGCATCAGCACCAGGGTCCGACCATTGGCGATGCCGCTGGCGGCAACGTCCATGTAGCCCATCTGTAGGGGCTGGCCCTGGGAGTGGAAATTGAAATGCTTGAGCGGGAAGGGGTAGCTGAACCCTTCAAGTTGCTCGCCGTAGGTCGGCGCTTGATCGGCGAAGGCGGTGCTGGCGAGCAGGGCGCTCAGGGCCAGGGCAGCGGGTAAGCGCAGCATAGGGACACTCCGTGTTGAGCCTTGGGTTCAAGCTCAGACTGTATCCGCTTGCGAGGATTCAGTATTGCATCCAGCCCAGGGTCAACAGTGCCAGTACGGCATAGCGCCCGGCCTTGGCCAGGGTTACCAGCAGGACGAAACGCCAGAACGGCTCGCGCATGATCCCGGCAATCAAGGTCAATGGGTCGCCGATCACCGGCATCCAGCTCAGTAGCAGCGACCATTGGCCGTAGCGCTGGTAACGTTGCTGGGCTTTCTCAAGCTGGGCGGGCTTGAACGGAAACCAGCGCCGGTCACGCAGGTGCTCGATGCCGCGCCCGAGCAGCCAATTGACGATCGAACCCAGCACATTGCCCGCTGTGGCAATCAGCAACAAGCTGTAAAGTGCCTGCCGGTCGTGCAGGAGCAACCCCACTAGCACTGCTTCCGACTGCAGCGGTAATAGCGTTGCGGCACCAAAGGCGCTGAAAAACAGCGCCCATTCACTCAACATCGGAACAGGATCAGTAGTTGGCGACCACTTCGTCGCGGCCATCCTGTGTCAGGCCGATGACCTGGTAGGCGTCTTTGTGATCGCCCATTTCCATGCCCGGCGAGCCCATCGGCATGCCAGGCACGGCCAGACCGCGCAAGTCGGAACGCTTGGCCAGCAGCTTGACCTGCTCGGCTGGTACGTGACCTTCGACGAACTTGCCGTCGATCACGCCGGTATGGCACGACGCCAGGCGCGGAGCCACGCCCAAGCGTTGTTTGACCGCGCTCATGTTTGGTTCGACATGGTCATTGACGGTAAAACCATTGTCGCGCAGGTGGCTGATCCACTCCTTGCAGCAACCGCAGTTAGGGTCGCGGTAAACATCAATGGTTTGTCCAGCCTGGGCCAGGGTGCTTAGGGCCAGCAGGCCGAAAGCGACTATTTTTTTGCTCAACATATGATTCTCCACTGCTAGAAGCGTAGGCGGACACCCGCGACCAGGCGGGTCTGGCCGATATCGCCAGCGTCATCGCGGATCTGTTCGGCGGCATTGCCGTAGCTGCGGTTGAAACTGACCCCCAGGTAAGGGGCAAAGCCGCGGGTGATCTCATAACGCAGACGCAGGCCGATCTCGCTGTCGGCAAGGCCACTGCCTTGATCGCGGCTGGCATCGTTGCGGCCATAGAAGTTGGCCTCCAGCGAAGGTTCAAGTATCCACCGATTGGTCAGCAGGATAGCGTAACTGCTCTCTATGCGCAGCGCGGTTTGTTGCCGCTCACCGACATAGGCGGTGGCCTCCAGCTCCAGCCCATACAAGGGCATGCCTTGGATACCGAACGCGGCCCAGGTCTGCCCGCTGGACGGTTTGAAATCCTGGCGCAGGCCACCCACCAGTTCCCACCAGGGGCTGATGGCATGACCCCAGAGTGCCTGTAGCTCCGCTTTATGGGTAACGCCTTCTTCACGTTCGCCTTCGCTGCGTAGCCATAGGCGGTCGATATCACCACCGATCCAGGCGTTGGCGTCCCATTTAAGTGCGCTACTGCTTTCGAAGTTCTGGTATTCGAGTTGCTCGACCACCACTGCCCAATTGGTCTGGCGGTCATGTACCTGATGCCCGGGCAAGGGTGGGAAGGCGGCACGGCGGTCAGCATTGGTGATCGGCCGTAGCGGTGTGCGCGGTGTGTCCACTGCCTGGCCGTGGCCCATGCTGCTGTGGTCCATGCCCGCGTGGCCCATGCTGCTGTGGTCCATGCCCGCGTGGTCCATCGGCGCCAGGGGTATGCTGGTGTGATTCATCTTGTCGTGATTCATAGCGCCATGGTCCATGCTCTGGGCGCGGACGTCTTCACTGACCAGCAAGGTAAGCAGCGCCAGGCTGCCCAACAGTGGACGGCTGAATAGTTCATTCATCGACGCGTACCTCGCGGAACATGCCCATCTCCATGTGGTAAAGCAGGTGGCAGTGGTAGGCCCAGCGCCCCAGAGCATCAGCACTGACTCGGTAGCTGCGGCGACTGCCTGGCGGTATGTCGAGGGTGTGCTTACGCACCTGGAAGCGCCCGTGCTCATCCTCCAGGTCGCTCCATAGGCCATGCAGGTGAATCGGGTGGGCCATCATGGTGTCGTTGACCAGGGTGATGCGCAGGCGCTCGCCATAGCGCAAGCGCAATGGTTCGGCGTCGGAAAACTTGATGCCGTTGAACGACCAGGCAAAGCGCTCCATGTGTCCGGTCAGGTGCAATTCGATGTCGCGCGACGGCTCGCGGCCATCGGGGTCGGCGAAGGTGCTCTTCAGATCGGCGTAGGTCAGCACCCGTCGACCATTGTTGCGCAGGCCAATGCCGGGGTCGCTGAGGTTGGGCTTGGGGCTCATGGTCTGCATGTCGACCAGTGGATTGTCGGTTTCGCTGGCGGGGTGGGTTTGCATGCCGCCCATGGCTGAATGGTCCATGCTGCCCATCTGGCTATGGTCCATGCCCGCCATCGCATCCATGCCGCCGTGGCCCATGTCGGCCATGGTCAGGATTGGCCGTGGGTCAGGCGCGGGAACCTCCGCACTCAAGCCGGGGCTGCGGGACAGGGTGCCGCGGGCATAACCGCTACGGTCCATGCTCTGGGCATACAAGGTGTAGGCAGGCAGATCGCCGACCCGAACCAGCACATCGTAGGTCTCGGCCACGGCGATGCGCAGTTCATCGACTTCAACCGGCTGCACCGGCTGGCCGTCGGCAGCGATTACCGTCAGTTTCAAACCGGGGATGCGAAAGTCGAAGTAGCTCATCGCTGAGCCGTTGATCAGGCGCAGGCGCACAGTTTCACCGGGCTGGAACAGGCAGGTGAAATTGCCATCCGGCGGCTGGCCGTTGAGCAGATAGGTATAGGTTGCCGCGCTGATGTCGGCCAGATCTGTCGGGCTCATGCGCATCTGCGCCCAGCCTTTACGCTCGGCCACGGTCTTCGACCAGCCGTGCGCAGCGACATCATCAATGAAGTCGCCGACCGTGCGCTTGTGGTAGTTGAAGGCGTCCGATTGCTTTTTTAGGGTTGCCATCAACGCTTCGGGCGTGTGGTCACTCCAGTCACTGAGCAGCAGTACATAGTCGCGTTGGTAATGATGAGGTTCAGGTTCTTTCGGCTCGATGACGATTGCCCCGTACACCCCTGCCTGCTCCTGCAGCCCGGAATGGCTGTGATACCAGTAGGTGCCACTCTGCTGCAGGGTGAACTGGTAGAGGTACTCGCCACCGGGCTCAATGCCGGCAAAACTCAGGCCCGGCACGCCGTCCATGTTCGCCGGCAGGATGATGCCGTGCCAGTGCAGTGACGTTGGCTCAGCCAGGCGATTGCGCACACGCAAGGTCACTGTGTCGCCTTCGCGCCAGCGCAGCACCGGGCCGGGCAAGCTGTTGTTGATGGTCAATGCGGTGCGCAGGCGACCGGTGATGTTTACCGGCGTCTGACCAATAAACAACTCGAAGTGGCGGCCAGTCAATGCGTTGTCCAGTGATTGAGGGGCGGCGAAGGCGGGTAGGCGCCAAAGACCTAGGCCTGCCAGGGCACTGCCGGCGGCGAAGCCTTTGACGAACGTACGGCGGGTCGGATTTGCAAACATTGTGAGGCAGTCCAGTAACGGAGATGCCAGGAACATATACAGCTGTAGCTGTCAGCAGACTGAGTCGAAAGTTACAGATTTGTCAGCTGCCAAAGGTACCTGTTCCCGCTGTTCTGCCGACGCGGCAAGACACATTGTGTGGTTACCTCAGACAACCCACAGAGAAACGCTGATGAACATGAACGCACAACTGGAGGCGTACCTGGCCGCCAACGCTCTTGTCACTTTTGACCCCGGATTGGCCCAGGCAGAACGGCAAGATGCGCTCGACATGCTGATGCACGCGCATGGTTTCGCCAGCAAATCCTATGATTCCAGGGTTCATTGGAAGAGCTGGATGGACCACTACCGCAATAGGCTCGAAAAACACGGTTGTCAGCAGTTGAGTCTGATCACCGAGCAACCTCGAGTGATCACTTCGGCCAAAGAGTTGCAAAGCATTGCTGCCACCGTGGTGGGGGATGTAGGTACCGTTGCGTTGGCAAATAGGGTGACTACTGCCATCGGCAGAGTCAGAAAAAGCCAGTATGCCGATCGTTTTTTCAGCAACGGGAAAAGCGGCGGAGGACTGTCTGATTTTCTCGCTGTGCCCTGGGAAAAAGAACGCTCGGGGGAACTTTTACTGCTGGTATTCGGGATGAATATCAGTTTGTCAGTCGAGACCCGTGATTTTGATTTCTGGACGCAGACTCAACGTGACATGGTGTTGAGGGTGGTCGGGGGACTGTATCGATTTGATCGAGGTGTCTATGCAAACCACCGGGAGTCAATTAGTCAGTCACTAAAGTCGATGACCCTAGCTCATGTGAAGGCATTTCAGCTCTGAACCATCAGGCGTTGGCGCTTCTCTGACCTTCACGCCAGGCCCCTCCGTGCGTTAGCCTTGAGCAGTACATGCCAGAGGGGGAAGGAGTATTCATGGATAACGTCATCGTGATCACCGGTGCCAGCCGTGGCATTGGCGCCGCCGTTGCGCGCCTGGCAGCCCGTGAAAGGTATCGCATCTGCATCAATTATCTGACGGACGACGAAGCGGCCCAGCGAGTGCTGACGGAAGTCCGCGAACTGGGCGCCGAAGCGATCGCAGTCAAGGCGGACGTCAGTATTGAAGACGAGATCATTCACCTGTTTCATCGTGTGGATGCTGAGCTTGGCCCGGTGACCGCGTTGGTCAATAACGCCGGAACCATCGGCCAGAAGAGCCGAATCGAAGAAATGTCCGAGTTTCGCCTGCTCAAGGTCATGAAAACCAATGTGGTCGGGCCAATCCTCTGTAGCAAGCATGCGTTGCTGCGTATGTCTACGCGCCATGGCGGCCAGGGCGGCAGCATCGTCAATGTGTCATCGGTCGCAGCCCGGCTTGGGTCGCCAAACGAGTATGTCGATTACGCAGCCTCCAAAGGAGCGCTGGACACCTTTACCATTGGCCTTTCCAAGGAAGTGGCCAGCGAAGGCGTGCGGGTCAATGCGGTCCGCCCCGGCTATATCTTTACCAACTTTCATGCCTTGAGCGGCGATCCGCAACGGGTCAGCAAACTTGAGTCGAGCATTCCGATGGGCCGTGGTGGTCAGGCCGAGGAAGTGGCCGAAGCAATTATGTGGTTGCTTTCGGACAAAGCTTCGTACTCTACCGGTAGCTTTATCGACCTGGGTGGCGGGCGCTAGAACGAGCGCACGATCCGCCCCAGGGTCTCCATGGCCTTTTCCGATTGCTCACTCCAGGGGCTGCCATAGTTCAGGCGGATGCAGTTGCGAAAGCGCTGGGTCGGGGAAAAGATTGGCCCCGGTGCGATGCTGATGCCCTGGGCCAGGGCCATCTGGAACAGTTTGAGCGAATCCATCTGCTCTGGTAACTCCAGCCAGAGGAAGTAACCACCGGACGGATGACTAACCCGGGTTTGCGCCGGAAAGTGCCGGGCAATGGCTGCAAGCATGGCGCTCTGTTGCTCCTCCAGGGCATAGCGCAATTTGCGCAGGTGCCGGTCGTAGCCCCCGTGCTGCAAGTAATCGGCGATCGCCGCCTGGGCCGGCATCGAGGCACACAGCGAGGTCATCAGTTTGAGTCGTTCGATTTTCTGCGCATAGCGGCCTGCGGCGACCCAGCCAATCCGGTACCCCGGCGCCAGGCTCTTGGAAAATGAGCCACAGTGCATCACCAGACCATCGGTGTCGAAGGCCTTGGCCGGTTTCGGCGCTTGTTGGGCGTAGTACAACTCGGCATACACATCGTCTTCGATCAACGGCACCTGATGCTCACGCAGCAATTCGACCAGTTGCTGCTTTTTCTCCTCCGGCATGCTCGCGCCCACCGGGTTCTGGAAGTTGGTCATGCACCAGACCGCTTTGACCGGGTGCTTGGCCAGAGTCTGCGCCAACACCCCAAGGTCGATACCTTCGCGTGGGTGCACCGGGATCTCCACGGCCTTGAGCTTGAGCCGTTCGAGCACTTGCAGGCAGGCGTAGAAGGCGGGCGCCTCGATGGCTACCAGGTCACCCGGTTCGGTCACGGCCTGCAGGCACAAGTTCAGCGCCTCCAGGGCACCGTTGGTGATCAGCAGTTCTTCCATCGGCAGCATCAAGCCGCCGACCATGTAACGCAGGGCAATCTGGCGCCGTAACTGTGGGTTGCCCGGCGACAGGTCGGTAACCACCATGCGTGGGTCCATCTCGCGGCTGGCACAGGCCATGGAGCGGGCCAGGCGCGGCAGCGGGAACAGGTTGGGGCTGGGGAAGGCCGAACCGAAGGCGACGGTCTGCGGGTCCTTGATCGAGTCGAGAATCGAGAACACCAGCTCACTGACGTCCACCTCGGTAGACTCGCTCGCTTGTTCGATGATTTGCGGTTCGCTGAACTGACGCGGTGCATGGGCATTGACGAAATAGCCCGAGCGCGGCCGCGCCCGAATCAGTCCTCGGCGTTCCAGCAGGTAGTACGCCTGGAACACCGTAGAGGGGCTGACCCCGTGGGTCTGGCTGGCATAGCGCACCGACGGCACACGCTGGCCGGGGCCCAGGACCCCGGAGCGAATCAGTTCGGCAATGTCGTCGGCGAATTTTTCGTAGCGTTTCATCATGGCTCAGGTCAGTTCTGACTGCTGCGAAGTGTATGTGATCAACGGTTCAATGGCGCGACAAAACGGCTGTGGGCCACACTGGAGACTCCAGGCTCGTCGCTGTCACTGATTTCGAAGCCGATTTCCCGGGAGCTACTTTGTGCCCGTTCGGCAAGCATCGCCACCGATACCGGCAACTCGCTCATCTCGCCAGCGTCCAGGGTGAATTCGGTCTTGCCATGCAACTCGAAGCCTTCGGCATCAACCAGGCGCAAGCGATAGTGCTGCGCTTGCTGGGTTTTGTTGATGACCTTGAGGGTGTAAATATTTTCGATCTGGCCCAGGTTGTTCTCACGGAACAGCCCGCGATCCTTGATCACGTCC
Source organism: Pseudomonas sp. UM16 (assembly GCF_050312595.1). Lineage (NCBI taxonomy): Bacteria > Pseudomonadati > Pseudomonadota > Gammaproteobacteria > Pseudomonadales > Pseudomonadaceae > Pseudomonas > Pseudomonas sp. UM16. Next base: position 39,906 of record NZ_JBNPJT010000018.1, read on the forward strand.
ATCGAGACCATCGGGCGTTGTTGCAGAGCGATGACCAGTGCACCGATCATCACCACCAGCGCAGTGATATAGCCGAGCAAGCGTGGCCGCAGCCAGTTGGTCTTGCCACCTTGCAGGTTGTGCTCGGACTTGTAACCGACCAGGCCACGGGCGTAGCCCATCTTGTCCATGATCGAATCACAGGCGTCGATGCACGCCGCACAGCCAATGCATTCCATCTGCAGGCCATCGCGGATATCGATACCGGTCGGGCAGACCTGCACGCACATCTGGCAATCAATGCAGTCGCCCAGGCCTTTGGCCTTGTAGTCGCTATCTTTCTTGCGCGGACCACGGGATTCGCCGCGTGACGGGTCGTAGGCGATGGCCAGGGTGTCTTTGTCGAACATCACACTCTGGAATCGTGCGTAGGGGCACATGTGCATGCACACCGCTTCTCGCAACCAGCCGGCATTGATGTAGGTGGCACCGGTGAAGAACAGAATCCAGAACAGGCTGACCCCGCCTAACTGCAAGGTGAACAGCTCTTCGGTCAATGGCCGGATTGGCGTGAAGTACCCGACGAAGGTCAGACCGGTGAGCAGGCTGATGGCTAACCACAACGTGTGCTTGGCTGAGCGCCGCGCCAGTTTGCTCAGGCCCCACGGCGCGGCATCGAGCTTGATCCGCTGATTGCGATCACCTTCGGTGACCTTTTCGCACCACATGAAGATCCAGGTCCAGGAACTTTGCGGGCAGGTGTAACCGCACCACACGCGCCCGGCAAACACGGTGATGGCGAATAAACCGAAGGCGCAGATGATCAGTAGGGCCGACAAGAGGATAAAGTCCTGAGGCCAGAAGGTCGCACCGAAAATATGGAATTTGCTCTCGGCCAGGTCCCAGAGCACAGCCTGACGGCCGTTCCAGTTCAACCAGACAGTGCCAAAAAACAGCAAAAACAGAAAACCCGCGCCGGTCAGGCGCAGGTTACGAAACAATCCGGTAAAGCTGCGGGTGTGGATCTTTGCGTCGCTGCTGACGGTCTTCTTCTTGAAAGTGGAAGGCTCGGCAATTTCAACGATCTGGACGGGGATTCTATCGCTCATGGTTCGTCGCTCATCAGGCCTCGATCAGGCCAGAGCACTATGGCGCCCCATCTGTTTGCATAACAGGCTCAGATATTTCGATAAAAACCGTATCAGATTTTCATCAGTCAGCCCGAAACCCTTAAATTACTGAGCCCGGCTCCGTAGTCTTGAGGTGCCTGCGACCATCCACCGCACCCGCTACAGTTAAGGCGTCGGCTTCAGCTTCGGTGATCGGAACGCGTTGGCCACCGAGCTCTGCTACAGACATGCGCAGGTTCTCATCGGTGACTACGGTGACATCGGCGGCGGCACCTTGGATATGCATGTCGTCACTGATCAGCGTACAGCGTTGGCTGGCTTCATCGATTTCAATGGGCATGCTGGCATTCTCCTGGCTGGTGGGACTTATAGCTTGAGACTCCGGCGCGTAGCTTAGTGTTGTAGTCAACCGATCAGCGGTAACCACCGCACTTGTGTAGCGCTGTGCAGTCCATCCTGTAATACCCCTGTTGCGGAGCACGTCAATGGACGCCTGGTGGCATCAAGTCTGGTTGACCCTGGTTGCCGAGTTCGCTGATCTGAACGATGCCAAGCAACTGACGCAGGTAACAATACGCATGCTGATGGCCGCTTTGTTGGGCGGCATTTTGGGCTTCGAGCGCGAGCTCAAGGGTAAGGCCGCCGGGGTGCGCACACACATGCTGGTGGCGATGGGGGCCGCCTTGTTCGTATTGGTACCGCGTATGGCCGGGGTCGACGATGCCGGCTTGAGTCGGGTGATTCAGGGCATCGTCGCCGGTATCGGTTTTCTCGGTGCCGGTACCATTCTCAAAGGGCACCATCAGCAGCTCGACCACGTCAAAGGCCTGACCACTGCGGCCGGGTTGTGGATGACTGCCGCCATCGGCGTGGCTGCCGGCATGGGGCGCGAGGCTACGGCTGTGATCAGCACGCTGCTGGCATTGCTGGTGCTAGGCGTGATGCCTTGGGTGGTGGACAAGTTCGAGAAGGATGACGATGAGCAAAACGAGGAGGGCAGGAAGCACTGAGGGGAGCCTAAGCTCCCCTCAAAGATTGTTGCGTGCTCTTTTTTTGTTATTGGAGGGCGGTCTATTGTTGTTTTTGGCAACCGTTGCCTCTTGTCACTGGCGATCCCCATCCGGGATCAAGAGCAAACGTATTTTTTTGAGCGCTGATCTACTTTCATCATTGCTGATCCAACCGTGACAGGCGCTACCTTGGGGTAGTTTTATTGTTCTGTGTCAGGTTGCGGGGCAGGCCCCTGGAACGCACATCCTCTCCAAAAAAATCTGTTAGCTGCGTCTCTGTCGTGTTGTTCTTGTTATGTCAGAGTCGTTACGTCTTATTCTTATTGGGTGTGTCGTAGTTTTTATTGTTCTTGTACCAAAGATATAGCAGATGCCGTGCCAACTTTTAAAAACTCAATAAAATCAATGATTTAGTTTTTTTGCTGAGCAGCAGGGAAGGAAAGGGCTGTCGATTTGTTTCCGTGTTACCCGGGTTTTCGCTGGAAAGTGCGGGGGCGGTAACACCCCGGCTGTGGCCTGACTGTTACCGCCTGTGTTTATTGCGCGTTACGCGCGCGCGCTACCCGTGAGCCACTGGCGCGGCCCAGCACGGCGCTGATTCGCTGCCCGGCGAGGATCAACTGATCAAGGTCGATGCCAGTCTCGATGCCCAGGCCCTGTAGCATGTACAACACGTCTTCGCTGGCGACATTGCCGCTGGCACCTTTGGCATAGGGGCAGCCACCCAAGCCTGCGACCGAGCTGTCGAAAACATTGATGCCTTCGAGCAGGCTGGCATAGACGTTGGCCAACGCCTGGCCGTAGGTGTCGTGGAAGTGACCGGCCAGCTGTGCGCGTGGTATCTGCGCTGCGACCACGTCGAACAGCCGACGGGTTGCGCCTGGCGTACCGGTGCCGATGGTGTCGCCCAGCGACACTTCATAGCAGCCCATGTCATACAGCTCGCGGGCTACAGGCGCGACTTGTTCGGCGCTGACAACCCCGTCATAAGGGCAGCCCAATACGCAGGACACATAACCGCGCACCCGCACACCGTGTTCGCGGGCGGCCTCCATGATCGGCACAAAGCGCTGCAGGCTGTCGCTGATTGAACAGTTGATGTTGCGCTGGGAGAAAGCTTCGGTGGCAGCGGCGAATACCGCCACCTCCTTCACCCCGGCCGCCAGCGCGTCCTCGAAACCACGCAGGTTCGGCGCCAGGGCGGCGTAGGTGACGCCGCTGTGCTGACGGATGCTGGCAAACACCTCAGCTGATCCAGCCATCTGCGGGACCCACTTGGGTGAGACGAAGCTGCCTACTTCTATATAGGACAGGCCTGCCGCCGTCAGGTCATCGACCAGTTTGACCTTATCCGCCACGCTGATAGGCTGGGCTTCATTCTGCAGGCCGTCGCGCGGGCCGACTTCGACCAGGCGAACTTTTTCAGGCAATGACATGGCGCGGTTCCTCAGGGCTCAATAGCTGTTTTTCTGATTGTTCAAGGTGGCGGCCAGCGCTTGCTCGCAGCGCTCTTGAGCGGTGTCCAGCTCCAACTGCATCTGCTGGATGTCGAGCAATTGCTGTTCGAGCTGGGCACGACGTTCGACAATTTTGGCCAACATGCTGTGCAACTGCTTCAAGTTACCGCTGGACGGATCGTACAGTTCGATCAACTCACGGCATTCGGCCAGGGAAAAGCCTATGCGCTTGCCGCGCAGAATCAGCTTCAGGCTGACTTTGTCACGGGCCGTGTAGATACGTTCCAGGCCTCGGCGCTCCGGGCTCAGCAAACCCTGTTCTTCGTAGAAGCGGATGGCCCGGGTGGTGATGTCCAGCTCGCGGGACAGGTCGGAAATACTGTAGGTCTGGCTACTCATGGTCAGGCTCGGGAAAAGGGCATGAGCTAACCTAAAGGCAGGTTGACGTATACGTCAAGCAAGGAATAGCCGAACCCGTTGGGAGTTGCTGATCAAGTCAGTTCCTGCGCCTTGCTGGCCCGCTCATCCTGCGCCACCACCGCCTGGCACAACTCAATGATCTGTTCACGCATCCAGCGGTTTGCCGGATCCTGGTCGGTGCTTTCGTGCCAGTACAGGTGGGTTTCCAGCGGCGGTACGTCGTTGACCGGCAGTTTCAGGTAGTTGAGCTGATGGCGACGGGCGAAGCGCTCCGGCACGGTCATGACCATGTCGGTCTGCTGCAGCACCTGTGAGGCCATCAGGTAATGCTGTGAGCGCAGCGCGATCTTGCGCTGCAACCCCATCTTGCCCAGAGCTAGGTCAACATAACCCAAGCCGTTGCGGCGGCTGGAAATATGGATGTGGGTCAGGCTCAGGTAGTCGTCCAGGCTTAGTTTGTCTTTCGCCATCGGGTGACCCTGGCGTAGGGCGCAGACGTATTGATCCTGGATCAGCTTGACGTGGCGCACCTGCGGATCGGTATTGAGGGGCGCATCGACAGCAAAGTCCAGGCGCCCGGCAGCCAGTTCCTTGGTGGTTTCACGGCGCTTGCACAAAAAACTTTCGATGATCACCGCCGGGGCCAGGCGGCGCAGGTGTTGGAACAACGGCGGCAGGATCACCGCTTCGGTGAGGTCGGTCATGCTGATGCGAAACGTCTTGTTCGCCTGCAGCGGGTTGAAGATCCGGCTTTCCTGCACCGACACACGCAACAGCGACAGAGCGTTGCGTACCGGGCCGATGATGTTCTGCGCCATGGGCGTGGGCACCATGCCTTGTGCGGTGCGAACGAACAGTGGGTCGTTGAAGGTTTCGCGCAGCCGAGCCAGGGCGTTGGATACCGCAGGCTGGGTAATACCGACGATCTGCCCGGCACGGGTCAGGTTGGCTTCGGTGTAGATCGCATCGAAGACGATGAACAGATTCAGGTCGACCTTGCTCAGGTTCATGGGCGCTGCTCTTTGTTGGTGTTATCGGTGAATCATATATTGGTTATGAATGTTTATACACGCCGAGAATAGACTAGGTGGATTTTGCTCGCTGATCTAGGCTCTTCATCAGATCCCCTTTCCACTGAAGGTACTGCTCATGGATTTCGCCTATTCACCTAAGGTCCAGGCACTGCGTGAACGTGTCACCGCGTTCATGGATGCGTATGTCTATCCCGCCGAAGCGGTGTTCGAACGTCAGGTCGCTGAAGGTGACCGTTGGCAGCCGACGGCGATCATGGAAGAACTCAAGGCCAAGGCCAAGGCCGAAGGACTGTGGAACCTGTTCCTGCCAGAGTCGGAGCTCGGCGCAGGGCTGACCAACCTGGAATATGCGCCGTTGGCAGAGATCATGGGCCGTTCGCTGCTCGGGCCGGAGCCGTTCAACTGCTCGGCACCGGACACCGGCAACATGGAAGTACTGGTGCGCTATGGCAGCGAGGCGCAGAAACGCCAGTGGTTGGAGCCGCTGTTGCGCGGTGAAATCCGTTCGGCCTTTGCCATGACCGAGCCTGATGTAGCCTCTTCCGACGCCACCAACATGGCCGCGCGTGCGGAGCGCGTGGGCGACGAGTGGGTGATCAATGGCCGCAAGTGGTGGACTTCCGGGGCTTGTGATCCGCGTTGCAAGATCATGATCTTCATGGGCTTGAGCAATCCGGAAGGTCCACGGCATCAGCAGCATTCGATGATTCTGGTGCCGACCGATACCCCGGGGGTAAAAATCCTCCGCCCTCTACCGGTCTTTGGCTACGACGATGCTCCCCATGGCCATGCCGAAGTGCTGTTCGAGAATGTACGGGTGCCTTACGAAAACGTGTTGCTGGGCGAGGGCCGTGGTTTTGAAATTGCTCAGGGGCGACTGGGCCCTGGGCGTATCCACCACTGCATGCGCTCGATCGGCATGGCCGAACGGGCCCTGGAACTGATGTGCAAACGTTCGGTGGAGCGCACCGCGTTTGGCCGGCCGCTGGCGCGCCTGGGTGGAAACGTCGACAAGATTGCCGACTCGCGCATGGAAATCGATATGGCGCGATTGCTGACGCTCAAAGCGGCTTACATGATGGACACCGTAGGCAACAAGGTGGCGCGCAGTGAGATCGCGCAGATCAAGGTAGTAGCGCCGAATGTGGCGTTGAAGGTCATTGACCGGGCTATTCAGATCCATGGCGGTGCCGGCGTCAGTGGTGATTTCCCGCTGGCCTACATGTACGCCATGCAGCGTACCTTGCGCCTGGCCGATGGTCCGGATGAAGTGCACCGTGCGGCCATCGGCAAGTATGAGATTGGCAAGTACGTGCCCAAAGAGATGCTGCGCAGCGAGCATTGATCTGCGCGGTATTGATTACAGGCCCGCGGTAGCGGACCTGTTTCATTTGTGGCTGCCGGAATTGGCCGGATGCCGGGGCTGGTCACGGGTCTTCAACAGTGACAACAGCACGCCACCACTCAACAGTCCCACTGTCACCGCCAGCGACAGCAGCGCCGGTACCGCGCCGATGAAACCGTGATAGAAGATTTTGCCGCCGATGAAGATCAGCACCAGCGCCAACGCGTACTTGAGGTAGACAAAACGGTGCATCAGCGCCGCCAGGGCGAAATACAGTGCGCGCAGGCCAAGGATCGCGAAGATGTTCGAGGTGTAGACAATGAACGGATCCTGGGTAATGGCGAAGATGGCCGGCACGCTGTCGACGGCAAACACCAGATCGGCCAGTTCAATCAGCACCAGGGCCAGGAACAGTGGCGTCGCATAAAGCACCGCCTTGTGTTGCCCGGCAGCTTTGAGCCGGACAAAAAAGCGCGGCCCATGCAGGTCATCGGTGACGCGCAAATGGCTGCGCACAAACTTCAGTACCCGATTGTTGGCCAGGTCCGGATGGGCTTCTTCGCGGGAAAACAGCATTTTCACCCCGGTGATCAGCAAGAAGGCGCCGAACACATAGAGAATCCAGGCAAACTCCTGAACCAGTGCGCTGCCCACGCCGATCATGATCGCGCGCAACACCACGACGCCGAGGATGCCCCAAAACAGTACACGATGCTGGTACAGACGAGGGATGGCGAAGTAACTGAAGATCATCGCCATGACGAACACGTTATCCATCGACAACGACTGTTCGACCAGAAAGCCGGTGTAGAACTCCAAGGCAGGTTGTGCGCCTAACTCCAGCCAGACCCAGCCGCCAAATAGCACGCCAACACTGAAATAGCCTGCGTACAGCAGGAGGCTTTCGCGCATTTCGATCTCATGGGCCTTGCGGTGCAGTACACCCAGGTCCAGTACCAGCAGAGTCAGGACAATGCCAATGAATGCCAGCCAGAACCAGGTGCTGGTGCCGAGAACGTCATTGTTGAGAAATGCCTGTAGAGCCGCCATGCGCCCCTCCTTGATTGTCGTCGTTGCCAACAGCGGCAACAGTGACTCCGACATGGCGGCTTGGCAGCCGTCAGAGGGGCCCGGCGTCACACCTAAAAGCCTAGACCCGATGGTGGCGGTAGCCCAATTGGGGGTGTAACAAATGGTTGCGTAAGCCTCCGCCCAGGGACTAGTAGACCCAGACTTCCACCCGTCGATTGCGGATGCGGCCTTCTTCGGCGGTGTTGGTCGCTACGGGCAGTTCGTCGCCTAGGCCAATCACTTCACGCAAGGTGACGCCTTCTTTGATCAGCTCCCGGCGCACGGCCATGGCGCGCAGGCGTGAAAGCAAAGCGGCTCGCTCGGAATCGTGCTTAGCATCGCCGAATCCCACCAGCACGACTTGCTGGTGCAGCTTGTTGTGCTGGCGCAGGTAGTCGACCACTCGCTGTACATCGCGTAAGGCTTTGCTGTCCAGGTTGGCACTACCTTCCTGGAACCGGAAATTCACTGATAAGCGTTGCGCGTTGCGCACCAGTGTCCGATACGGCTGAGGCATGTCTTCGGCCGGGGGTATTTTGATGGCATGTACTTGCTGACCGACAAAACCGTTGGCGGTGACGATGGTCTGACCTTTTGCGCTTTGGGCAAACTCCACCAGTGCTCGAGCCCAGGGTGTGGCTTGAGTGGGCGACAGATACAAGTACAGGCGCCGCGACAGCGGGTAGTCTTCACTGGCCACCAGGGCTGGGCTCGGCGGCATAGGGCGAGAATCACCGTCGGCAATCGCCAGCACCTTGGCGCCATGCACCGAGGCCAAGCTGCTGAAGCCGATGGCCTGGCGATCATTCAGTACTTCTTTGGCCAACTGTTCGCCGGATTCGAAGCGTTTCGCGCTGCCGGCCAGTGTCTGACCGCTGCCATCGAGCACCAGTGCCTTGAAGATTTCGAATGTACCCGAGCGGTCGTCTCGAGCGTACAGATGGATAGGCCCATTGCCGAGGCCCAACCCCTCCCAGGTGGTGATTTGTCCGGCAAAGATCTGCGCCAGTTGCGCGGTGCTCAATTGGGGCAGCGGGTTGTCGGGATGAACAATCACGGCCACGCCATCCAGGCCGATGATCTGTTCGGCTGCGGCACTGTTGAGGTCACCCAAAGGCTGTAGTTCGGCCAATTCACTTGCTTTGATCGGCCTTGACGCTGCCGCCAGGTCCGTCTGGCCGTTCTTGAGGGCGGTGAAGCCGGTGCTGGAACCATGGGCGGCGATGTCGATGCGGATCGACTTGCCTTGCTGATCAAGTGCACGGACCTGAACTTCGTTGGTGGTTGCCTGCGCTTCAATCCGTATCTCGCGGGCACCTTGTGCTTCCAGCAGGCCTTTGACCAGCGCTGGCGCCAAGGCGGCACCAATGGTATTGGAGCCCTGAATACGCAACTGCGCCGGTGCTTGCGTGGCGGCAGGCGCGAGGAGGGGGAGTAGGCAAAGCAGGAGCAGGCTGAGGTGGCGGAACATGCCGACAGGCACTCTTCAGGCAAAGGATGTGCCGCAGATTAAGACGGTTGAATGACCGTAGGATGACAGCGTGATCGCGTGTAGCCGCAGCCTGGCGGCAGCGGCTACAACCCACCCAGCCCTTAAGCCAGTTCCAGCCAGATCGGTGCATGGTCCGAAGGCTTTTCCATCGCGCGCAGGTCATAATCGACGCCCGCAGCCTTGATCCGCGGCAGTAAGCCTTGGGAGGTCATGATCAGGTCAATGCGCAGACCACGCTTGGGCTCGTCCTCGAAACCGCGACTGCGGTAGTCGAACCAGCTGAAGCGGTCGGCGACTTCAGGATGCAGGTGGCGGAAACTGTCGACCAGGCCCCAGTTTTTCAGGCGTGCCATCCACTCACGCTCTTCGGGCAAGAAGCTGCACTTACCGGTTTTGAGCCAACGCTTGGCATTGTCAGCGCCGATGCCAATGTCACAGTCTTCGGGCGAAATGTTCACATCGCCCATCACTACCATTGGGTGATCGTTTTTGAACTGGGTTTCCAGCAGGGCCTGCAGGTCACTGTAGAAGCGCTGCTTGGCCGGAAACTTGGTGGGGTGATCGCGGCTTTCACCCTGAGGGAAGTAGCCGTTCATGATGGTGATCGGGGTGCCGTCAGCATCGGCGAAGGTACCCCAGATAAAGCGACGCTGGGCATCTTCTTCATCGCTGGCAAAACCTTTGTGCAGGCTTTGCGGTGCCTGGCGCGAGAGCAGGGCGACGCCGTAGTGACCCTTCTGGCCATGAAAGTTTACGTGATAACCCAGTGCCTGAACCTCGGCCAATGGAAACTGCTCGTCGCTGACCTTGGTTTCCTGCAGGCCGATGACGTCCGGCTGGTGCTTGTCGATCAACGCCGCCAACTGATGGGGCCGGGCGCGCAGGCCATTAATGTTGAACGAGACGATCTTCATGGCAAACACAATCCTGGTAAAACCAAGGATCCTAGCCGACATCGACGCCAGCGGCCAGCGTGGCGCGCCACTGCATAGGCTGCTAACGTGGTGCTCGAAGTGAACATCGGGGCAACGTCCGCTTCAAAGGCAATGAATGCCCATTTGTGGAGGTTTGTCAGCATGACCGAATCGACTGCTGTCCCGGCTCAGATCCGCCTGCTTGATGGTGGTTATAGCCGTGAGGCGCGTTCGCTGTTGTATCACGCCTATCGCCATGACCCGACCTATGCGTTTTTGTTCGAGGCCCAGCGTCCTGGGTATGACCAACGCATTCGCGCCACGGTACGCGAGCTGGTCAAACAACACTTTCTCCAGGAGTTGCCGGCGTTGGGTTTGCTGGTCGACGACCGCCTGGTCGGCATTGCCCTGATTGCACCCCCGCAGCGACGCCTGGGAATCACCGAGAGTTGGGCCTGGCGCATGCGCATGGTACTGAGCACCGGTTTTCGCTGCACCCGACGTTATCTGGATTACCAGGCGGCGCTGATGGCTTGCCTGCCGGGTGATGCTGTGCATGTATTGCCGTTGCTGGGAATTCATCCGCAGTTCCAGGGCAAACATTATGGTGAGCTGCTGTTGCAAGCGGTGCATGACTGGTGCGCCGAAGACGAACATTCTCAAGGCGTGGTGCTGGACACTGGAAACGAGCACTATCTGGCGTTTTATCAGCGCCAGGGCTACCAGGAAATTGGAGAAATTGCTGTAGGAACAGTTCGCGAGCACGTGTTCTTTCATCCTAATCCCCAGTCATCGCAACCTGCATCGGCCCTGCCTGCGTAGCAGGCAGGAGCGCCTCGGGCTCCATGCTGGCGCCAAGCTCTGGTAGCATCCGCGCCTATGACGTATTCAGGACGATTCACCTGCGGTTTGATTCTGTGTTTTACCAGCGTTGGCGTGTTTGCGCAGAGCGAGCTGGTGGTACGGATCAAACCTGCCAATAACGAACTCAAGGCCAATGTCGAAGGCTATATCGGCAGCCTTGGTAAACGCGATGAAGAGGCGCTGCTGCGCTTCAGCCGCGGCGCTGTCGAGCAGGCGCGCAAAGCTGCCCAGGCGCTGGGTTACTACCAGGCGCAGATCGACACTGAGGTTAAAGCACCGGCCAAAGCCGACAAAGAGCCACAGCTGATTCTCACTATCGAACCGGGCGAGCCCGTGCACCTGCGTGATGTCACCCTTCGCATCGAGGGCCCGGCCAGTGAGCTCAAGGCGTTTCGCCTGCCCAACAGTAAGGCCCTGCGCTCCGGTGAAGTACTCAATCATGGCGAGTACGAAGACGCCAAACGCCTGATTCAGAACCAGGCTGCGCGCTACGGGTTCTTCAGCGGGCGTTTCATTCGTCAGCGCCTGGCCGTCGACCCCCAGGCAGGCGTGGCCGATATCGAACTGATCTATGAAAGTGGCCCGCGCTATCGTCTGGGTAAAGTCAATTTTGCCGGCGACACACCGTTCGATGAGACGTTGCTGCAGCGAATGGTGCCATTCAAGGCCGACACGCCGTATGACTCAGAACTGATTGCCGAGCTCAATAATGCCCTGCAATCGAGTGGCTACTTCGAGGGCGTGCGCGTTGATGCTGCGCCCACCGCTGCGGTCGAGCAGAGCATTCCGGTGGCGGTCCAACTGCAGACTCGCAAGCCACGAACCATGGGCCTGGGCTTGGGCTTTTCGACTGACGTCGGGCCGCGTGGCAAGGCCAACTGGACCCGTCACTGGGTCAATCCGCAAGGCCATAGTTATGGTTGGGAAACTGAGTTGTCGGCACCCCGACAGAACGTCGGGCTGTTTTACGACATTCCCCTTGATCCTCCTCTGACCGACAAATTTCGCTTTGCCGGTGGCTACCAGAACGAAGAAATTGCCGGTACCGACACCTTGAGTAAACTACTCACCGTCGGTCCGGAATGGCACAGCAAGCTGCCCAGTGGCTGGCAGCGTGTGCTGTCGCTCAAGTACCAGCGCGAAGAGTATCGCCTGGGTGATGACTCGGGCCTGAGCAATCTGCTGATGCCTGGCGTCAGCTATTCCTATCTGCGCAGCGACAACCGCATCGATCCACACAACGGCTATCGCCTCCAGTTCGATGTACAGGCAGCCAAGGAAGGGCTGGTGTCCGACACTAACCTGTTGCATGCCAATGTGGTGCTCAAGGGCTTGACCACCCTGGGCCAGAAACACCGTTTTCTCGGCCGGGTGCAGGTTGGTGGCAGTGCCACCAACGACTACCAGAGTTCGATACCACCGTCGCTGCGTTTCTTTGCCGGTGGCGACCAGAGCGTGCGCGGGTACGACTACCAGAGCCTGTCGCCGGAAAACTCAGATGGCGATCGTATCGGTGGCCGCTACCTGGTGGCCGGCAGTGCCGAATACCAGTACGAGGTGATGGACAAGTGGCGCGTGGCGACCTTTGTCGACCAGGGTAATTCATTCAACAATCTGGAGTTTCCCAGCCTCAAGACCGGTGTCGGTATCGGTGTGCGCTGGGTCTCTCCGGTCGGGCCGTTGCGTCTGGATCTGGCCCATGCGCTGGATGACGACGGTGGCTTTCGTCTGCACTTCTCCATGGGGCCGGAACTGTGAGTCGCGTGTTCAGAAATATCCTCCTCGCGGCGCTCGCCCTGCTGTTGTTGCTGGTGCTTGCACTGGGCCTGCTGCTCGGCACCCAGGCGGGCAGTCGCTGGGCGCTGGGGCTGGTGCCAGGTTTGCAACTTGATGGCTTTCAAGGGCGCCTGGCCGGTCGGTGGCAGGCTGAACGTGTGCGGTGGGAACAGGGTGCCGATCGGGTCGAACTGGTCGCACCGGTGTTCGATTGGTCGCCGCATTGCCTGTTGCGCATGACCCTGTGCATCGATCGCCTGGAGGCTGATCAGGTCAATCTGGCCTTCGCGCCAGGCGAGCCGAAGCCCGACAGTGGGCCGCTGCAGTTGCCGGCGCTGAAATTGCCGCTGACGATTGAATTGGGTGAAGTACGTATTGCTCACCTGCGCTTGGATGGCAATGAACAATTGAGTCAGTTGCACCTGAAAGCCCATTGGAGCGTTGCGGGTTTGCAGATCGACAGCCTGCAGCTGCAGCGTGATGACCTGCACTTGAGCTTGCAAGGATTGCTGCAGCCCGAGGGCGACTGGCCGCTGAAGGTTCAAGGCCAGTTGCAGTTGCCCAAGGTCGATGGACAAGACTGGCAGGTGGCATTGCAGGTCAACGGTGAACTACAGAAAACCCTGACACTCAGCGCTGACAGCAGCGGCTACCTGAATGCCAGGCTCAATGGTGAACTGCAAGCGCTGGCCGAGCAGTTTCCAGCCACCCTGCAGATCAGTGCCGCGTCGTTCAAGCCCGGTTCCGCGCTGCCCGACACCGTGCAGTTGAACACCCTTGAACTGAGCGCCAAGGGCAATCTGCAAAACGGCTACCAGTTGCTCGGTTCCGCCAGTCTACCGGCTGAACAAGGGCCTGTGGCGTTGAGCCTGCAGGGTAAAGTCGATGCCAAGGGCGCTCAACTGAGCACCCTGGACCTCACTGCCAGCGCGGATCAGCACCTTAAACTTACCGCTAGCGCAGACTGGCAAAACGGCCTGAGCGCTGTGGCGACCATCGACTGGTTGGACTTTCCCTGGCTGCGCCTGTATCCGCTGGAGCAAGCACCGCAGGTGACTTTGCGTCGATTCAACGGCCAGGTGCAGTACCTCGATGGCAGTTATCAAGGCGAGTTCAAGGGCGACCTTGATGGGCCAGCGGGTGCATTCAGCCTGAGTAGCCCGTTCAAGGGCGACCTGCAACAGATCTCCTTGGCACAATTGGCGCTGACTGCCGGACAAGGCAAGCTCGCCGGTAACGTCAGTGTGCAGTTTGCCGACGCACTGGCCTGGGATGCGGCGCTGGAGCTGTCGGCGCTGAACCCGGCGTACTGGCTAGCCGAGTTGCCCGGTACGCTGGCCGGCCCACTGCGTAGCAAGGGCCAGATGAAAAATGGCGAACTGAGCCTGGACGCCGATCTTGACCTGAAAGGGCGCTTGCGCGGGCAGACCGCGGTGCTCAAGGCTGTCGCGCAAGGCGCTGGACAGAACTGGACCCTTGGTACCCTGGATATCCGCCTGGGCGACAACCACATCAACGGCAGCGGCAGTCTGCAGCAACGTTTGGCCGGGCAACTGGACATTAACCTGCCACGTCTTGGTCAGCTGTGGCCGCAATTGCAGGGGCAACTCAAGGGCAAACTAGAGGTTGCTGGCACCTTACAGGCACCCCAAGGCGCTTTGATCCTGCAAGGTCAGCAACTGGCTCAAGCGGACAACCACCTCCAACGTCTGACGTTGGACGCCAAGCTGGACAGTGCCCAGCGTGCAGTCATCGAGCTGCAGGCCGGCGGCATTCGCCTGGGCGATACCAGCCTGGGCGTACTCAGCGCCAAGGGCCGTGGCGATATCCGCCAGCAGCAGCTGGAGCTAGGACTGGATGGACCGAAGCTCAAGCTCGATCTGGGTTTGGATGGCCAGTTGGACAAAGGTAACTGGCGTGGCCGCCTGGCCAGCGGCCAGATCCAGGCAGGCGGTCAGGACTGGCGGTTACAAGCGCCGGCGAAACTGCAACGGCTGGTCTCTGGGCAGGTGGATTTCGGTGCCCATTGCTGGCGCTCGGGGCAAGCCAGCCTGTGCGGTGAAGATCAGCGCCTGGCACCAGAACCGCGCTTGCGCTATCACCTCAAGCAATTCCCGCTGCAAAGTCTGGCCCAGTGGTTACCCAAAGACTTCGCCTGGCAGGGCTTGCTCAATGCGGACATCAATCTGGATCTACCTGCCAGTGGCCCCAAAGGCACCATCGTTGTCGATGCCAGCGCAGGCACCCTGCGCTTGCGTGAGAAAGACCAGTGGCTGGATTTCCCTTACCAGACCCTACGCCTGGAAAGCACCCTGGCGCCACGCCGGGTCGATACCCGGCTGGATTTCCGTGGCCAACGCCTGGGCGAACTGGTGCTGGTCACCCGGCTCGATCCGGTCGCCAATAACAAGCCACTGAGCGGTAGTTTCCGTCTGACCGGGCTGGATATCGCTATCGCCCGTCCCTTTGCGCCAATGGTCGAGCGTCTGGCGGGGCAACTTAACGGCAGCGGGCAGTTGTCGGGCACTTTGTTGGCGCCGCAGGTCAGCGGCAGCTTGAACCTGAGCGGTGCAGAAGTCGCTGGCGCAGAATTACCGATCAGCCTGAAAGATCTGAATCTCCAGGCGTTGATTGCCGGTGAGCAGGTGCAGGTCAACGGAGCCTGGAAAAGTGGTGAAGCCGGTCAGGGCAGCCTGCATGGGCAGATCGGCTGGGGTCAGGCATTGGCGGTTGACTTGCAGTTGCAGGGGCAACGTTTGCCCGTCACCGTTGAACCCTATGCGGACCTGGAGGTGGCGCCGAATCTGAAGATCAGCCTGGCCGGTGACAAGCTGGCGGTAGCGGGTAAGGTGTTGGTGCCCAAAGGCAAGATCATCGTGCGTGAGTTGCCACCTTCGACGGTCAAAGTGTCAGATGACACCGTGATCGTCGGTCACCAAACCGAAGAGGGTAAGCCCCCCATGGCAGTAGCCATGGACATCGACGTTGAGGTCGGTCAGGACAGGCTTTCGTTCAGTGGCTTCGGTCTGACGGCCAACCTGCTTGGCCATGTACACATTGGTGACAATCTCGACACCCGTGGTGAGTTGAGCCTGGCCGATGGCCGTTACCGTGCTTACGGCCAGCGCCTGACTATCCGGCGTGCGCGCCTGTTGTTCGCCGGGCCAATTGACCAGCCTTACCTGGATATCGAAGCGATTCGTCAGACCGACGACGTGATTGCCGGTATCCGCCTCAGTGGCAGTGCCGAACAGCCCACCACGCAGGTGTTTTCGGAACCGGCCATGAGTCAGGAGCAGGCGCTCTCTTACCTGGTATTGGGACGGCCTTTGGGCACGACCGGTGAAGACAACAACATGCTTGCCCAAGCGGCCCTTGGCCTGGGTCTGGCGAGTAGTGCCGGAGTTACCGGCAGTCTGGCCTCAAGCTTGGGGATTGATGACTTCCAGCTGGATACCCAAGGCAGTGGCAACGATACCAGTGTGGTGGCCAGCGGCAATCTCACTGAGCGCTTGAGCTTGCGTTACGGTGTAGGCGTATTCGAGCCGGTCAATACCGTTGCGTTGCGTTACAAGTTGAGCAAGAAGGTTTACCTGGAAGCGGCCAGTGGCCTGGCCAGCTCCCTGGATATTTTCTACAAGCGCGATTTCTGATAGTCGCTATAGGCGCACGGTCGCAGCATCGATGAATTCGTTGCTGTCGTCCGTGGGTTTGACGGGTTTTCGCAGGCGTTGTGGGCTGATCAGGTTGGTGTACTCCTCAATCAGACGGTTAAGCGCTTCGGGCGGCTCGCACGCTTGGAATTGCATGCGGATCTGCACTTCATCGGGATCACGAGCGTCGCCATTACGCTTGGTCTGGCCCCCTACTGTGACAAAGAAACGCTCGCGCTGGAGATTCTCGCTGGCGTCAGTGGTCTCGGTATTCTGGATCCGCACTGACAGGTCAACCTGCATGCGCTCCAGTGCCAGCCCCCTCGGCGAAACCAGGGCAATCAGCGGCACATGCATTTTGTGTTGATCGTCCATCGCCACTTCAACCATCTTGGCTTTCATCGGCGTGCCCAGCGCTTCGGCGTCATAGTCGAAGAATTGATCGAAGAGTTTGATGTACTGCTGGGCAATTAGATTGTTGGTCGCGGCAGCGGCTTCTTGCAGCCCACGGGTAATGTCACAAAGATCGCTGGCGGTAATGGGGGGGTTTTTCGAGGAGAGATCATCCAAACGTTCGCACTCCTGGTATGTCTAGCAAGTGGCCTCCCGCGAAGGAGAGGCCAAGGTCGTTAACAGCGAGGTTCAAACAAGCTGATATTTAAGGTTGTGCTGCTGGCTGGTCAGGCATTGGCAATGCCGATGCAGGTATAGCATCAAGGTTCTGGGCGCTGGCATCGGCCATGACCACGGGCTTGGTCGCTGCTTCAGTGAGAAAATCGATCACACGCATCAATGCCTCCGGCGGATCCTGGCGGCGGACTTTGGTATTGAATGCATAGCGTGCACGGGTGTCGGTTTTGCGGGTCTGGCTGGACTTGTGGCTGACCTGCCCCTTGACGTTGAGTTTAAACGGCCCCCAGCCCAAAGAAGCACCAAAACTGGCTTCGCCGCCTGTTTCTGAGGTGCTCTCGGCTTGCTGGCTGATGGTCAGTTCAAACTCGATGTTGCCTTCTTCAATAACAATGTTTGGGTGGGTAATAGCCGCGAGCAACGGGATCTGCATCTTTTTAGAGACAGTACCCTTGTACACCCCTTGTTCATCGGTAATGGTTTCGTCGTAATCAAATTGAATGGCGACAGCTTTGCCATCTTGAATGCAGACGCCCATAAGAAAGTCGGCGTAGGACTTACTCGCCGTAACCTGAGCCTGAATCATCGCCTGCAGGGGACCGGAGATCATTCGGTCCAGTGGCAAGGCGTTCATTACCGAGCCGACCAAGCTGTTATCTATCGTTGCCATGAGTAAGTTCCCTTTGGTAGATGCACGTCATTGTGCGGGTAGTACCTTGAGTGATGAGGTTATCGACTCAAGTTGTCAGTGTTCAGTGCGTGCACGATTCCTGCCGGCGAATGTTTCCAATCTGGCGCAGGCTTAATCCGTATTTGTTGGCCAGCATGCTGCGCGACAGACCCTCGGCGCTTTCTTGCTGGATTTGTTGATTGCGCAGTTGACGCAGAAAGTGGTCGACCTTGGGGATTTCCAGGGCCATACCGGCAAAACGTTTGATCAGGGCATCCAGGGCCACAGGGGGTAGCACTTGCGCCAGGGCAGTGCGTTCGCGGTGCTTTGGGATGTATTTGGGACGGCCACCAAAAGCACAGGTGAGGTTATAGGCGTTTTCAATACCCAGGCATTCGATCAGCATCTGCAGCGAATGGGGCAGTTGGTGAATGTCGATACGGTCGAGGTCGCGCAGTTCCATGATGACTTCCTTGTAGATGTTGACTTGACACCTTCATGTTTGAACATCTGCGCCGTTCGCAACAGGCTGCAAGCACTGCAGGGGCAGTGGGCATCGGGTATTTGGTTTGTAGGCAACACGGGTGTTGTGAATAGGAAGAGGATCTTGGATTTGCTGCAAGCCCCTGGATTTTCGTTCCAGGCGCAATATCGAGCCCTAAAAGGTCGGGCAACCCATGCTCATTGGCAGGGCCGCGCCAGCAGCAGGCTGATCTGTCCAAGGTAGGGGCCGGGCCGGTTCACGGCGTGCGCCGGTAGCGTGCGCCAGTCAACCCAGACACAAATGCCGCTGAAGAGGTTATCGGCCTGCTTGCCCACGGTTTGTGGCAAGAAATCCCGGCGATACAGAACCTGGGTCTGTTTCAGCGCGCTTGTCTGTTGCGGCTGGGATAGTGTCAGCTTTACCGCCTCGATGAGTTGGGCAGGAGCCAGGCTGAAGTAGGCGCTATGCGCTTGCTCGTCCAGGTGCCCAGCATCTCGCGAGCGCTGCCACAGCTGTTGCCATTGGCTGGCTCCAGCCTGCTCGGAAAGTTGTTTGCCCAATGCGCTTTGCTGTGCTGCGGACAGCTCTGCAGTCGGTAGCGCCTGGGCCTCAAGGCCAACCAGCAAGGTGAGACAGCTAAGTAAGCAGCGGATGAACATGGCAATCTTCCAATCGTCTGGGCAATGCCCGGGATGCCATGATTTCAACAACCAAGGGGCCGCTGAAGAAGGAAATTATCCGCTCACACCAGGCCCGCGTTGTATGATGCGCGTTGGCTGTAGCGGCCACTTACTCCGATGTTGCAAGGAAATATCCATGACTCAAGGTCAACGCCTGAAATATTCCATTCTGATCTCGCTGCTGGTGCTGGGGATCATGCTCGGTCTGTCTTACCTGCAGAAGCAAGGGACGATCAGCGAGCAAGTGTTCCAGTACATCGCCATTGCTGTGGCAGTTGCGGTTGTGGTGGTCAATGGCGTCATGCGCCGCAAGGTCAAGCCCTGAAGTATTCGGCGCGGCCGGCATTTGCCGGCCTGTCGCTTACCTGCGGTTGGCTTGTTGCAGGATGCTGCGGGCCTCGGGATTAAGGCTGTAGCACTTGTCTGTGCCCATGCTGATCACGCCTTCGACGCACAAGCGTTTGAGCACTTCTCGAACGCTGAGGAACGACAGCGGAATATCCAGCTGTTCAAGCTGGCTGTGGACGCCGCGTACACCGATGCTGCGCCCATTGCGGTCAGCCACGTGCAAGGCATCGATGACCTTGAGGCGAATCAGGCTGGTGCGCAGACCGAACGACCTGAGCAGTTCGCGAATATGTTCGTTGCCTGGGCGCTCGTTGTCGCCAGTGTCGGTTTTCACCGCCATGGCTTGCCGCACTTTTCGCTCTGGGCGGTTGGCGAACGCTGCCTGTTGCTGGTTGTACATATGAACGCTCCCTTTCATGACCAGTCCAGATACCGTCGTAATGATGCCTCTCACCCTATAAGACGAATGAGCACGGCAAAACTGCAGTAGCTGACGAAAAAAAATATCGGGCCAGTTAGATAAAGACGTTTCGAGGCTGTTTCTTCCGTAAATTTATTGGCTGTGCTTCGTTCAATGAGGACCAATAGTTCCGTGAGCAGGAGTATCCGTGATCAAATCCCGTCCTTTGGCAAGCGTCTGTCTGGTCGGATTGCTCGTCGGCATGAGCGGCGCGGCTCAGGCGCGTATCACCGCGGGTGACGCCAGCGCTGAGATCCGCCGCAGCAGTTTTGGTGTACCGCACATCCTGGCCAAGGATGAACAGGGGCTGGGATACGGAATTGGCTATGCCTATGGCCAAGACAACCTGTGTCTGCTGGCGAATGAGGTTGTCACGGTCAATGCTGAGCGTTCACGTTATTTCGGGCCTGAACAGGTCACTTTCGAGCAACGTGAGAACCTCGCCAGTGACCTGTTCTTCAGCTGGCTCAATACCCCCACAGCGGTGTTCGGCTTCTGGCAGGCGCAGCCGGCGCCAGTGCGCGCATTGCTCGAAGGCTATGCCAAAGGATACAACCGCGCGCTGGCCGAGCGCCTGGCCGAGGGGCAGGGGGCGCAGTGTTTACAAGCCCAGTGGTTACGGCCGATTACCACGCTTGACCTGGTCAAGTTAACCCGGCGCTTGCTGGTCGAAGGCGGAGTGGGGCAGTTTGCTGAAGCGTTGGCGGGTGCTACGCCGCCTAATGCTGTGGCAAGGCTGCACCTGAACATGAGTGTGGCGCAGGCACGTCAGGACAATTTTGCCCTCGAACGCGGCAGCAATGCGGTGGCTGTAGGCAGCGAACGCTCTGCCAGCGGTCATGGCATGTTGCTGGCTAATCCGCACTTTCCCTGGGCGGGTGGCATGCGTTTTTATCAGATGCAATTGACGCTGCCCGGCAAACTGGATGTCATGGGCGCTGCTTTGCCAGGGCTGCCGTTGATCAACATCGGTTTCAACCGTCACCTGGCCTGGACCCACACCGTAGATACTTCCAAACACTTCACCTTGTACCGCTTGGAGCTCGACCCCAAAGACCCGACTCGCTACTTGCTCGATGGCAAGTCGTTGGCCATGAGTCGTCAAGCGGTGACAGTGATGGTCAAGGGCGAGTATGGCAAGCTTGCACCAGTCAAGCGCGACGTCTACAGCTCGGTTTTTGGCCCGATTGTGCAGTGGCCTGGGCGCCTGGACTGGAATCAGCAACACGCTTACAGCTTGCGCGATGCCAACCTGGAAAACACCCGTGTCCTGCAGCAGTGGTACAGCATGAACCAGGCTGACAGCCTCAATGCATTGCAGGCGTCGGTGCAGCGCCTGCAGGGGATTCCTTGGGTCAATACCCTGGCGGTGGATGCCAAGGGCCAGACGTTGTATTTGAATCAGTCGGTGGTGCCCTTTGTCGATGCTGCCTTGCTGGCCAAGTGCAGCGATCCAGCAGCCGGGCAGGAGCTGATCGTGCTCGACGGCTCGCGTAGCGCCTGCAACTGGAAAGTCGATCCGCGTGCTGCACAGGCAGGCATCTTCCCTGCACATCTGCAGCCGAGCTTGAGTCGCAGGGATTTTATCCAGCACTCCAATGACTCCGCCTGGATGGTTAACCCAGCGCAGCCGTTGCGTGGTTACTCGCCGCTGATCAGTCGTGAGGACCAGCCACTGGGGCCACGCAGTCGCTTTGCATTGCACCGCTTGAGCGGCGACGACAAGCTCAGCGGCGCCGATCTGCAGCAGATGGTGATGGACAATCAGGTTTATCTGGCCGAATTGTTGATGCCGGATTTATTGCAATGGTGTGGTAAACATGCGGATGCACAGATGATTGGGCTGTGTAGCAGCTTGAAAGCCTGGAACCTGCGCGCCGATCTGGATGCCGGCCTGGGCCTGGTGCATTTCCAGAATATCCTGCAGCGCTTGCTTGAGCGCCAGGATATCTGGCGCGTGGCATTCGATCCGGCCGATCCCCAGCATACCCCACGTGGCTTGGCAGTTGAACGCGCAGAGGTGGCAGAGGCTTTGAATCAAGCGGCCCTGGCCTCGTTGGCTGCGGTGCAGGAGGCTGGCCTGAGTGCTGATGTACATTGGGGGCAGATTCAGCAAGCTGCCGATGGCACGCCGATTCATGGTGGGCCTGCGAGCCTTGGGATCTACAATGCAATCCAGAGTGTACCCACCGAGCCGGGCAAGCGTCGGGTGGTCAGTGGCACCAGTTACCTGCAGTTGGTCACTTTTACTGACAACGGCCCCCAGGCGTTAGGGCTGCTCGCTTTTTCAGAGTCCAGCGAAGCGGGTTCGCAACATGCCAGTGACCAGACCCGCGCCTTCTCGGCCAAACAATGGCATCAGATGCCATTCACTGAGGCGCAGATCAAGGCGGATCCACAGTATCGGTTGCAGGTGATTCGCGAGGCGGATACCTCCACGGTGGCTGCTGGCACGCCTTGACTCTAAGGGCAGGGCTAGCCTTGCGGTTTGAATGTGTGGCGCTGGTCTTGCAGGCAAGGCCAGTTCCCACAACCACGTTAGAGATTTAGGCGGGTTGCATCAGTTCACGCAATAACAGGCCAAACCCTAGATCTACCTGCTCGGGAATCGGCAGGTACACCGTATGCCCATCCCCGGGCGCCACTTCGATTGCAGTACCCTGACGATCACGCAACTGGTGCAGGTCGAAGTTATAGTTGCCACGCGGGGTCATCAGTTCCAGATGATCGCCCAGGGCAAAGCGGTTCTTCACCTTGACTTCCGCCAGGCCATCGACGCGCTCACCGGTCAACTCGCCCACAAACTGCTGACGGTCAGACACCGAATTGCCGCGTTGATAGTTTTGATATTCATCATGAACATGGCGACGCAGAAAACCTTCGGTGTAGCCGCGTTGGGCCAATGATTCGAGATTGAGCATCAGGCTGCGGTCGAACTCCCGACCGGCCACGGCATCATCAATGGCCTGACGGTAAGCTTGAGTGGTGCGGGCGCAATAAAAATGCGATTTGGTCCGACCTTCGATTTTCAGCGAATGCACACCCATTTGCGTCAAACGTTCGACATGCTGAACCGCACGCAAATCCTTGGCATTCATGATGTAGGTGCCGTGTTCGTCCTCGAACGCCGGCATATCTTCATCCGGGCGATTGCTCTCCTGAAGCAGAAATACCTGTTCAGTGGGGGCGCCGACACCCAGAGTTGGCTGTACTTCGCGGACGATATCGCCGCTGACGTCTTCAGTCGCCGCAGTGGCGCTGTACTTCCAGCGACAGGCATTGGTACAACTGCCCTGATTGGCATCGCGGCGATTGAGATAGCCCGACAACAGGCAGCGGCCAGAGTAAGCCATGCACAGTGCGCCGTGGACGAAAACCTCCAACTCCATCGCTGGCACCTGCTGGCGGATTTCCTCGATCTCTTCCAGTGACAGCTCGCGGGACAAAATCACGCGCGTCAGCCCCTGGCTGCGCCAGAACTCAACGCTGGCCCAGTTCACCGTATTGGCCTGTACTGACAGGTGAATCGGCATCTGTGGGAAATGCTGACGAACCAGCATGATCAGCCCAGGATCAGACATGATCAACGCATCCGGGGCCATCTCAATGACTGGCGCCAGGTCTTTGAGGAAGGTTTTCAGCTTGGCGTTATGCGGGGCAATGTTGACCACCACATAAAAGCGCTTGCCCTGCGCCTGGGCTTCTTTGATGCCTAGGGCCAGGTTAGCGTGATCGAACTCGTTATTGCGAACCCGCAGGCTGTAGCGAGGTTGACCGGCATACACCGCATCGGCGCCATAGGCGAAGGCGTAGCGCATATTTTTCAGGGTGCCGGCAGGGGCGAGCAGTTCTGGTTTGACGAGCGTGGTCATGATCGGGCCGGGGTAAAAGGCGCGGATGCTACCGGTTGAGGTGTGTTGGCTTATTGATCTGAGTCAACGCAATTGTCTGAATCGTGTTGTTGCTCTGGAATGCCTAATTTTTGAATTTACTATTAAATTCAATGACTTGATACTAAATAACGATTATTGAGGAGCATCTTAATTGAGCGCGGGGGAAGATCGAATGGCTCGTAGGCTGCGCCTGACTGCTACTGCACAGGCACGCATCGTGTCATTTCGTAAGGACCTCACACATGCTCGAATCGGTAAAATTGCACGCTGACAGCCAGATGCACTGCAAGACCTGCAGCCTCGCGCTGCTGTGCCTGCCTGGTTCCGTGAGCTACGAAGAAATCGACTTGCTCGATGACATCGTCAAACATGGCCGTCGGGTGAAAAAGGACGAATTCCTGTTTCGTCAGGGCGACAGCTTTAGCTCGATTTACGTAATACGTTCCGGCGCATTGAAGTCCTTTAGCGTGAGCAAAGACGGCGAAGAACAAATACTGGGTCTGCATCTGCCCGGTGAACTGATTGGCCTGTCGGGGATGGGCGCGGACACTTATCCGATCTCGATCCAGGCCCTAGACAGCAGTGATGTCTGTGAACTGCCTTTCGATGCGTTGGATGCGCAGCTGGTGCGCTTACCGAAGATTCGCCGACACCTGATTCGGGCGATGAGTCGCGAGATTCGTAACACCCAGCAAATGACCCGCGTACTGACGAAAAAAGCTGCCGATCCACGGGTTGCCACCTTGTTGGTCGACCTGGCAGAGCGTTTCAGCGCCTTGGGCTATTCCGCCAATCAACTGCACTTGAGCATTTCCCGCAACGATATCGGCAACTACTTGGGATTGGCCGGCGAAACGGTATCCCGAGTATTCACCCGTCTTCAGCAAAATGGCTTGATAGAAGTTGAAGGCAAGGACGTGCGCATTATTGATCCGGTGCAGATGTTTAACTAGTCGCGTTAAGGCATAACCAATGACTTTGACTCTCTCACATGGGCCGTGGTCCGTCACCATCGCTCGACCGACTGACTCACGTGCAAATTTTCAGGCCCATTACACCTTGAATGAACGCGCCGAAGTGGACACCACCTACTCGTGGGACTGGAAAGGGCAAACCCTTGCCGGTATCAGCAACTGCACGTTCTCGTTCTCAAGTCAGGTGATTCCGCTAGCAACAGGCGCGCAATCAATACCTGCGCGACATGCACCGCAAGACGCTTACGGTGAGCACTATGGCAGCCTGAAACTGCCTGGGTCGATCACTTGGAGCACCTCAACAGCTCAAGCAACCTGGTACAACGCAACGACAGCAGGCAGTGACGAGCTTCACGCGCAGTCACTGACAAGCTGGGATTATGCTCAGAGCGACAGCGCCGATGATGAGCGCTATGTGCAAATAGAACTGAACGCGCTGTTCTACTGGGAGAGCGATTTGCTCGCGGGGCTAGAAGCCCGGAATTGGCATGCTGGGGCTTAATCCCGGACCTGAAGCAGATTATTCGGGCTGAAACGGCACTTTTACCACGCTGGTGTGCACTAACGTTGTGAGTAGCAACGGAGCGCACATGAACGAAACCGCCCTGCAGCACAAGGCCCTGCACTTGTTTCTGGCGCTGGTTACCATCGCCTTTATCTGGATCCTGTTGCCGTTCTATGGCGCGGTGTTCTGGGCGGTGATTCTCGGCATCCTCTTTGCGCCCTTGCAGCGACGGCTGCTGCTGCGCTTGGGCTGGCGGCGTAACCTGGCGGCCGGCCTGACATTGCTGGTGTGTCTTTTGATCGCGATCTTGCCGATGATCGTCATCAGTACCCTGCTGGTGCAGGAAGGCGCGGCGTTGTACAAGAACATTGAAAGCGGTCAGCTGGATATCGCCGGTTACATTGAGCGCTTTCAGGCCATGCTCCCAGCCTTCGCCCAAAATGGTCTTGAGCGCATGGGCATGAGCGATCTGGAGGGATTGCGCGATAAAATCGCCAAAGGTGCGATGCAGGGCAGCCAGTTCTTCGCCAGTCAGGCTTTCAGTTTCGGCCAGGGTACCTTCGAGTTTCTGGTGAGTTTCGGCGTCATGCTCTATTTGTTGTTTTTCGTTTTGCGTGACGGTGCGGAGCTGGCGCGCAAGGTCCGCGCGGCGGTGCCTCTGGCCGAGCAGCAGAAGCGCCGCCTGCAATTGAAGTTTAACCGTGTGGTACGGGCCACAGTGAAGGGCAACCTGCTGGTGGCCGTGACCCAAGGGGCCTTGGGCGGCATTATCTTCTGGGTCTTGGGTATTCCCAGCCCGCTGGTCTGGGGCGTGTTGATGGCGTTTCTTTCGTTGCTGCCGGCGGTGGGCGCGGGGATCGTCTGGGCGCCGGTAGCGGTGTACTTCGTTGCTACGGGTGCGTTTTGGCCAGGTGTGGTGCTGGCGCTGTACGGTGTCTTCGTGATCGGTCTGGTAGACAACGTGTTGCGGCCGATCCTGGTGGGCAAAGACACCAAAATGCCGGATTACCTGGTCCTTGTCTCAACCCTTGGTGGCCTGGCCGTATTCGGCATCAATGGCTTCGTCATCGGCCCGCTGATCGCCGCACTGTTCATCTCCAGCTGGGCGATCTTCGTCTCGACCAAACCCCAGGTACAACTACCCAGTTAGCGGAAGCTGTAGGACACGCCGGCGTAGACGCTGAAACCTTCGCCAGGAGTCGAGTGAGCAACGTCTTTGCCATTGTCGTTGTAGCCTGGAGTCACCGTAGCGGCATAGCGCTTGTTGGTCAGGTTGCGTAGATCCAGCCAGGTCTGCCAGTCTTGTTTCGGCGCGTTGTAGCCCAGGGTGGCGCCGAGAATTGCATAGGCGTCTGCCGGGTAGCTGTTGGCATAGTCGACCTGAACCTTGGACGCCATCTGCGTATTGATCCCGGCATACAAACCGCTTGGCAGGTCGAAGCGCAGCTCTGCCTGGTAATAGTGCATCGGGATACCGGGCAGGCGATTGTCGCCAAAGGTATCGTCATCACGGTAGTGGAAGTCGCTGAAGGTGTAGGCCTGACGCAGCGACAGCTTGCCGACGTCGGCACGTTGCCAGAGCAGGCTGTCGAGGCCGGCCTCGATGCCCTGGTGCACCGTTGGGCTGGCGTTGAACTCCTTGGCGGGCAGGCCTTGCACGATCTCCACGGCCAGCAGCTCATGGCGTACATCCGAGTAGTACCAGGCCAGGTCCCAGCGGCCAATGGCCGACTCACCGCGTGCACCCAGCTCCAGGGTGGTTGCGGTCTGGTTTTGCATTTCGATAGGCTGGGTCGCATTGGTCGAGCTCCAGATCAGCGACCACGGGTGCGGCGGCTCCACCGAACGGCTGAGGTTGCCATAGATCTGCAACTGAGGGCTGATGTCGTAGCGCAGGCCTAGGCGCGGGGCATAGTCCCAGTCGTGCTGGCTGACCTTACCGCCATTGGCCGGAAAGCTCACGTCGCTTTCGCGACGGGTATAAATCATCGCCAGGCCGCTGGTCAGCCACAGGTCCGGCACCAGCTCGAGTTCGTTGCCGGCGTGTACCACGGTGTCCGAGCCCTGGTAGCTGAAGTCTCGGGTCCGGGCGCCTGTGACGTCGTCTATCCGGGCAAACTGTGAAGCACCGCTGTTGGGCAGGTGCTTGGTGGACCGCCAACCCAAGGTCGTCTTGCTCTCGTGCCCGAACAGGGTGTCTCTACGGAAATAATTCAGTGTCCCGCTGACGTCGGTATAAGCGACCTTGAGGCGCATTGGGCCTTCGCGCAGGTCCATCGGGTAGTCGTGGTAGACCAGCCCGGTTTCCAGGCGGGAGTCGTCGTCCAGATAGAATGTGGTCTTGTTGCCCACCCAGGTGCTGCCCGGTTGCGGACGGCTGTCATCACGGGCCAGGTACGCCGGGTTGGCGTCGCGTGGGTGGTGTTTGATCTGCTCTTTGGTCAGGCGCCCAGCCAGGTCATTCTCGGTTTCCCGATAACGCAGGTAGAAACGCGTCTCCAGGTTTGGATTGAAACGGTAACCAACGTTGGCGGCAATGCCCTTGCTGCTGCCACTGCTGTGCTCCTGATAGCCATCGTATTCAGAGTCAGTCAGGGCCACGTAGTAGTCCAGGTCACCCAAGACTTGGCCCGAGCTGACTTGGCGCTTGGCATAGCCGCGGCTGCCTACCTCATAGCGAACTTGCAACGGCGCGGCGTCGTAACCGGTGTGGGTGATGTAATCAATGGCGCCACCCAGGGCCAAAGCGCCGCGGTCAAATCCATTGGCGCCGCGCAGGACTTCGGCCCGGCTCAGCCACAACGGCTCGAACAACTCGTAAGGCGTGCCGCCCGGACCGGTCAGCGGCAAGCCGTCGAACATTGTGTAGACACCGGAGCCGTGGCTACCAGGCGCGCGGTTGATACCTGAGCCGCGGATCGACAACTTGATGCCGTCGTTGCCGGCGGACTGGGCGAATACGCCTGGTTGGTAGGCCAGGACATCCTGATTGCTGGCGACCCGGCCTTGCTCCACCCGTTGCATGTCAATCAGATTGCTGGCGCCTGGCACCTGATTCAGGCGTTCACGGGCGTCTTGCAGCTCGCTCTGTTCCTGAATCAACACCTGGTCAAGTTCAATGCCTTCATTGGCCTGGACTGAGGCGGCGCAAGAGATCAGTAACGCGAGTGAGGAGTGGGGTAGGGAGGGGCGCATCGAAGGGGTTCCGGGACTGTGAGCGGGAATCAGACGTCGTAACTATCAGGCGAAGCACAGTCGCCGATCCGCATCGGCCTCAGCGTCGGCAAGGCTGGCTCCTGCAAGGGATCAACGTGGTGGGCCAAAAACAAAACACCCCGCCGAAGCGGGGTGTCTGTCACTGCAAGATCGATCAACCGATCAGTTGCAAGCCTGCATGCTGAACCATGTCCAGCAACGGTTGCGGGTACACGCCCAGCACAAAGGCCAGGATCGCGATCGCCAGCAGCATGACGCCACCGGTGCGCTGTTCCCAGTTCAGCGGGGCATCGTGACGACGCAGGTTCGGCTCAATCAGGAACAGGGTGACCATCACGCGCAGGTAATAGAACACACCGATGGCACTACCGATCACCAGGGCACCGACCAGCCACCACAGCTGCGATTCGACACCGGTGGCGATGATGTAGAACTTGCCGATGAAGCCTGCGGTCAGCGGGATACCGGCCAGCGACAGCATCATGACGGTCAGCACTGCGGTCAGGTACGGACGACGCCAGAACAGGCCGCGGTACTCATACAGGGCGTCCGCGTCACGGCCGTTGTACGGCGAGGACATCAGGGTGATCACGCCGAAAGCACCGAGGCTGGTGATCACGTAGGTGACCAGGTACACGCCGATGGCTTCAACGGCCAGACCCTTGCTCGCCACCAGGGCAATCAGCAAGTAGCCGAAGTGGGCGATGGACGAGTAACCAAGCAGACGCTTGAGGTTGCTCTGGGTCAGTGCCAGCAGGTTACCGATCAGGATCGAGGCAACGGCAATCACCGACAGCACGGTGGTCAGCACGCCGCTGCTGGCAGCAGGCGAAAGCATGTACAGACGCACGACAACGGCGAACACCGCCACCTTGCTGGCGGTGGCCAGGAAGGCGGCGACCGGTGCTGGAGCACCTTCGTAGACGTCCGGAGTCCACAGGTGGAACGGTACCAGCGACAGTTTGAATGCCAGGCCGACCAGCATCATGCCCAGGCCCAACTGAGCCAGCAGGCTTGGCATGTTGGTGGCTGCCAGGGCTTTACCGATACCGTCGAAGCTCAGGCTGCCAGCGTCGGCATACAGCAGCGCCATACCGAACAGCAGGAAGGCGGAACCGGCGGCCGACAGCACCATGTACTTGATGCCGGCTTCCAGCGATCGCTTGTTGAAGAAGGCATAAGCGACCAGGCCATAGACCGGTACCGAGAGCAGCTCCAGGCCAATGAACAGGCCAGCCAGGTGCTGTGCGCTGACCAGTACCAGGCCACCCAGGGCAGCCATGAGGATCAGCAGGTACAGTTCTTCGCGGTTGCCCGGGTAGCCTTTGCCGCCATCACCCAGATAAGCGTGGGCGAGGGTGACGCAGGCCAGGGTGGCAACCAGGATCAGCGCCATGTACAGGCAGGCGAACTTGTCGATGGTCAGCAGCGGGGTCACCGCCAGTGGCACGACTTTCAATACCGGCAGGATCGACAGCAGGGCCAGGTTCAGGCCCACGGTCGACAGCAGGAAGGTTTGTGAGTGGTTGCGGCGCCAGGCGATTGCCAACATCACCACGACAACGGTGATGGTGGTAATCAGCAGCGGCGCAAGCGCGATAAAGTGTTGAATCGTCAGGTCCATAGCGCTCTTACCGGGCCGAAGCGAGTTGAGTGAAAGCGGAACCGAGCCACTGCTGCACACCACTCATGGTGGCGGCGGAAGTGTCCAGGAACGGCTGCGGGTAGACGCCCAGCAGGATCAGCAGGCCAGCCAGGCCCAGTACCATGATCATTTCGCGGGTATCCATGCCAGCCAGGACGTCGTCCGACTTCGCCGGGCCAAAGTAGGCGCGGTGAATCATGATCAGCGAGTAGACCGAACCGAACACCAGACCGGAAGTGGCGATGACGGTGACCCATGGCGAAGCGACGAAGCTGCCGATCAGGATCAGGAACTCACCAACAAAGTTACCGGTACCCGGCAGGCCCAGGGACGCTGCAGCGAAGAACAGGCTGATTGCCGGCAGGTAAGCGATGCGATGCCACAGGCCGCCCATCTGACGCATGTCACGGGTGTGCAGGCGCTCATACAGCTGGCCGGCGAGGATAAACAGTGCCGCCGCCGACAGGCCGTGAGCCAGCATCTGGATTACCGCGCCTTGCAGCGCTTGCTGGCTGCCGGAGTAGATACCGATCAGGACGAAGCCCATGTGCGAAACGCTGGAGAAGGCGACCAGACGCTTGATGTCGGTTTGAGCGAACGCCAGGAACGCACCGTAGAAAATCCCGATCAGACCCAGGGTCATGGCAATCGGCGCAAACTCGGCCGAAGCGTTCGGGAACAGTGGCAGGGCAAAACGCAGCAGGCCGTAGGCAGCGGTTTTCAGCAAAATACCCGCCAGGTCAACGGAACCTGCGGTTGGTGCCTGGGCGTGCGCATCCGGTAGCCAAGAGTGGAACGGTACCACCGGCAGCTTGACCGCGAAGGCGATGAAGAAGCCCAGCATCAGCACATATTCGGTGCCCGCGGGTAGGTCGGCCTGGAGCAACTGGGTGTAGTCGAAGGTGATCACACCGGTATTGCTGTAGTTGACCAGTACCAGACCCAGGATCGCCACCAACATGATCAGGCCGCTGGCCTGAGTGAAGATGAAGAACTTGGTCGCGGCGTAGATCCGGGTCTTCTTGCCATCAGTGGAGCTATGACCCCAGAGCGCGATGAGGAAATACATCGGCACCAGCATCATTTCCCAGAAGAAGAAGAACAGGAACAGGTCCAGGGCCAGGAACACACCGACCACGCCGCCAAGGATCCACATCAGGTTGAGGTGGAAGAAGCCGACGTGACGCTGGATCTCTTTCCAGGAACACAGTACCGACAGCACACCGAGCAGGCCGGTGAGCAGGATCATCAGCAGCGACAGGCCGTCGAGGGCCAGGTGCAGGCTGATGCCGAAGCGCTCGATCCACAGCACTTTGAATTCGACCGCCCACTCAGGCGCAGCGCCCGGTGCAGGGGCCAGGGTGTAGTCCCCGTTGGCCCACAGCCAAAGGCCGATACCAAGCAGCAGGGACATGGTCAGCAGCGCAATCCAGCGCGGCAGGGTGGCGCCGAAGCGCTCACCCAGCCAGCACAGCAGGCCGCCGATAAAGGGGATCAGGATCAGCCAAGGCAAAATCATGACGGGCTCAATTCCTTTCGCAAAGTCGCAAGGTTCATATCAGACCGCAGCCATTACAACGGCACCGAGCACAAGCACGGCACCTACGGCGATCGAAGCGGTGTACCAGCGCAGCTGACCGGTTTCGGTTTTGCTCATGGCGGCATGGCCGCCCTTCGCCATACGCGGAATCAGGCCAATACTGCGGTCAACCGGATCCTTGCGCAGGATGTGGGCGATCAGCAGGTAAGGTTTGACGAACAGCTTGTCGTAGATCCAGTCGAAGCCCCAGGCGGCGAACCACCAGGCCGAGAGGACGCGGCCGATGCCGCTGTTGGCAATCGCGGTGACCAGGCGACGCTTGCCCAGGAACAGCACCGCAGCCAGCAGAATACCGGCGATGGCGATGGCGCCCGAGGCAATTTCCAGGCTGTGCTTGGCTTCGCCGCCGGCATGGCCGACGCTCTGCGGCAGCACGCCCGCCAGTGGTGGATGAATCCAGGCACCGATGAAGGTCGACAGCACGATCAGCACGCCCAGTGGCAGCCAGTGGGAGATCCCGTGGCCAGCATGGGCTTCGGTCTTGGCTTCGCCGTGGAAGGCAATGAAGATCAGGCGGAAGGTGTACAGCGAGGTCATGAACGCACCGACCAGGCCGGCGTACAGCAGACCGTTGTTGCCGCTGGCGAAGGCTTCCCAGAGGATCTCATCCTTGGAATAGAAGCCGGCGGTCAGCAGCGGCAGGGCAGCCAGGGCGGCACCACCGACGATGAAGCTGGCGTAGGCCAGAGGCAGCTTCTTCCACAGGCCACCCATCTTGAAGATGTTTTGCTCGTGGTGGCAGGCAACGATCACCGCACCGGAGGCAAGGAACAGCAGGGCCTTGAAGAAGGCGTGGGTCATCAGGTGGAAGATCGCGCCTTCCCAGGCGCCAACGCCCAAAGCCAGGAACATGTAGCCGATCTGGCTCATGGTCGAGTAGGCGAGGATACGCTTGATGTCGGTCTGTACCAGCGCCGCAAAGCCAGCCAGAACCAGGGTCACACCGCCGACCACACCGACCAGGTGCAGAACGTCAGGGGCCAGGGCGAACAGGCCGTGGGTACGGGCGATCAGATAAACGCCGGCGGTTACCATGGTTGCGGCGTGGATCAGTGCCGAAACCGGGGTAGGGCCGGCCATCGCGTCAGCCAGCCAGGTTTGCAGCGGCAGCTGGGCGGATTTACCGACCGCACCACCGAGCAGCATCAGAGTGGCCAGAACCATCCAGAAGTCACCCGCCTGGAATTTCTGCGGCGCCAGTACCAGCAGCTCTTGCACGTTCAGCGTACCGAGCTGGGCGAACAGAATGAACAGGCCGATGGCCATGAACACGTCGCCGATACGGGTGACGATGAAGGCTTTGAGTGCGGCGTTACCGTTGTTGCGGTTGCTGTAGTAGAAACCGATCAACAGGTACGAGCACAGGCCCACGCCTTCCCAACCGAAGTAGATGAACAGCAGGTTGTCGCCCAGGACCAGGAACAACATGCTGGCAATGAACAGGTTGGTGTAGGCGAAGAAGCGCGAGTAGCCAGCTTCACCACGCATGTACCAGGAGGCGAACAGGTGGATCAGGAAGCCTACGCCGGTGACCACGCCGAGCATGGTGATCGACAGACCATCCACGTACAGGGTGAAGTTCGGCGCAAAGCCATCCACCGACATCCACTGCCACAGCAGCTGGCTGTACGCGCCACCTTCCGGCGGCGCGACGTTGAATTGCCAGATCACGTAGGCGGCTACGGCGGCCGAGAGGCCTACCGAACCGACGCCGATCAGCGCCGAGAGGTTCTCAGAGAACCGTCCACGGGAGAACGACAACAGCAGGAAGCCGATCAGGGGGAATACGAACGTCAGAAAGATAAGGTTCATCCGCGCATCTCACTGGCTGCATCGATGTCGAGAGTGTGGAAGCGGCGATACAGCTGCAGCAGGATCGCCAGGCCAATACTGGCCTCGGCGGCGGCCAGGCTGATCACCAGGATGAACATGATCTGTCCATCCGGCTGCGCCCAGCGGCTGCCAGCAACGATGAAGGCCAGAGCTGAGGCGTTCATCATGATCTCCAGGCTCATCAACACGAAAAGAATGTTGCGGCGCACCATCAGGCCGACAAGGCCGAGGCAGAACAGGATGCCGGCGACTGCCAGACCGTGCTCGAGAGGGATAGCTGGCATGTGATTACTCCTTCGCCTCGTTGCGGCCGAGGTGGAAAGCCGTCACCGCTGCAGCGAGCAGCAGCATCGAGGCCAGTTCCACCACCAGCAGGTAAGGACCATACAGGCTGATGCCGACCGCTTTGGCGTCGACCGTGGTGTGGCCGATGCCAGCGCCGCTGTCATTGGCGAACAGCACATACAGCAATTCAAGCAGCAGCAGCGCGGCGAGGACCACAGGGCCCAGCCAGATGCCTGGCTTGAGCCAGCCACGCTCCTGGGCGACCGAAGCCGGCCCGAGGTTGAGCATCATCACCACGAAGACGAACAGCACCATGATGGCGCCAGCGTAGGCGATCACTTCCAGGACACCGGCGAACGGAGCGCCGAGGGCGAAGAAGGTCATCGCCACGGAGATCAGCGAAATGATCAGGTAGAGCAGGGCGTGCACGGGGTTGGTGTTGGTGATCACCCGAAGGGTGGACACCACAGCGACACCGGATGCGAAATAGAAAGCGAATTCCATCTTTCTTCCTTAAGGGAGCAAGCTCTTCACGTTGATCGGCTCGGCTTCGTTCTGCGCGGCGCCTTTCGGCTTGCCGGCAATAGCCATACCTGCAACACGGTAGAAGTTGTAGTCAGGGTACTTGCCGGGGCCGGAGATCAGCAGATCTTCTTTCTCGTACACCAGATCCTGACGTTTGAACTCGGCCATTTCGAAATCCGGCGTCAGCTGGATCGCGGTGGTCGGGCAGGCTTCCTCGCAGAGGCCGCAGAAAATGCAACGGGAGAAGTTGATGCGGAAAAACTCCGGGTACCAACGGCCGTCTTCTGTTTCGGCTTTCTGCAGCGAGATACAACCGACCGGGCAGGCCACGGCACACAGGTTGCACGCTACACAGCGCTCTTCGCCATCCGGGTCACGGGTCAGGACAATGCGGCCACGGTAGCGTGGCGGCAGGTAGACCGGTTCTTCGGGGTACTGCAGGGTGTCACGTTTGCGAAAACCGTGAGAGAACACCATCACCAGGCTGCGCAGCTGGGTGCCAGTGCCCTTAACGATGTCGCCAATATATTTGAACATGGGTCAAATCCTCACTGGGCCGCAACAGCTGGCGTGTTGAGCAACACGAGCGCAGCGGTCACCAGCAAATTGATCAGGGTCAGCGGCAGGCAGAACTTCCAGCCGAAGTCCATCACCTGGTCATAGCGCGGGCGCGGGATCGAGGCACGCAGCAGGATGAACAGCATGATGAAGAACGCGGTCTTCAGGGCGAACCACAGGAACGGCACTTGCGGCAAGATGCCGAACGGCCCGTGCCAGCCACCGAAGAACAGGGTTACCAGCAGCGCCGAGACCAGGATGATGCCGATGTACTCACCGACGAAGAACATGCCCCACTTCATACCGGCATATTCAATGTGGTAACCGTCGGCCAGTTCCTGTTCCGCTTCCGGCTGGTCGAACGGGTGACGGTGAGTCACGGCGACACCAGCGATGAAGAAGGTGCAGAAGCCGAAGAACTGCGGAATGATGAACCACAGGTTCTGGGCCTGGTAGTCAACGATATCGCGCATGTTGAACGAACCGACCTGGGCAACGATACCCATCAGCGCCAGGCCCATGAACACTTCGTACGACACGGTCTGGGCCGAGGCCCGCAGGCTGCCGAGCAGGGCGTACTTGTTGTTCGACGACCAACCGGCGAACAGCACGGCATACACCGACAGACCGGCCATGGCGAAGAAGAACAACAGGCCGATGTTCAAGTCCGCGACACCCCAGGTCGGGGTGATCGGGATAATGGCGAAGGCGATCAGCAAGGCACTCATGGCCACGACCGGCGCCAGGGTGAAGATCATTTTGTCGACGAAGGGCGGGTTCCAGTCTTCCTTGAAGAACATCTTCAGCATGTCGGCGGCGATCTGGAACATACCGAACGGACCGACGCGGTTCGGACCGTAACGGTCCTGCCACCAGCCCAGCAGGCGCCGCTCGACAAAGCTGAGCAGCGCACCGCAGACCACCACGGCCAGCAGGACCACGACAGCCTTGATGACGGCGATGATCACATCGATCACTTCAGGGGTGAACCAGGTCATTGTGCTGCCTCCTGCAGGCCTTCGACAGCTGCACCGAAGATGGCGGGTGGAATACCGGCCAGGCCTTTGGGCAGGGCAACCAGGCCTGCGCCCAGTTCTTCATTGATACGCAAAGGCAGACGCAGGGTCTGACCCGCTACGTTGACGTTGAGCATCGCACCGTCATTGACACCCAGGCGATCGGCTTCGGACTTGGCCAGGCCAACGTAGGCCTGTGGGATGCGCTCTTGTACCGGTGCGGCGCGCGAGGAGTTCTCTTCGCTACCGAACAGGTGGTAGAACGGCACAACCTGCCAGGTGCCACGGGCCGGGGAGAAGGCCGCTGGGATGCTGGCGAACCAGTTCAGCTTGTCGCCCTCGGTTTCGATCAGGCGGGTGCCTGGGTCGCCTGCGCGCAGGTGACCACCGACCTCGTCCTGGAATTTGTTCCAGGCCTGTGGCGAGTTCCAGCCCGGAGACCAGGCAAACGGTACTTGCGAACGCGGTTCGGCCGAGCCCGAGTAACCTTCCATGGAGAAGGCAAAGGCGCTGTCTTTGTCTTGCGGGGTGCGTGGCTCATGAACGCTGATATTGGCGCGCATGGCGGTACGACCGGAGTAACGCAGCGGCTCACGCGCAAGCTTCATGCCCTTGATACGGAACGAAGCGGACGGTGCGGCGTTGACGATGCCCGACAGCTGTGGCGCAGCATTGGCGCAAGCGTTGGTGACGTGGTCCAGTTGGGTCCAGTCCACCGGCTTGTTGAGCAGGGTCGCACGCAGGGCGTGCATCCAGCGCCAGCCTTCGTGAACCAGGATGCTGCTGTCCAGATAGGTCGGATCGAACACCTGGAAGAAGCGCTGGGCGCGGCCTTCCTGGCTGACCAGAGTACCGTCGCCTTCGGCGAAAGTCGCCGCTGGCAGAACCAGGTGAGCGCGCTCGACGGTCGGGGTTTTCTGGTGATCGGCGACGATCACGACCTTGGCCGCCGCGAGGGCTGCGTCGACCTTGGCCGCAGGCACACGGCTGTACAGATCGTTTTCGAGGACGACGATAGCGTCGGCCTTGCCGGAAATCACCGCATCCAGGGCGGCGTCGATCGACTCGCCACCGAGCATGGCCATACCCAGGCTGTTGGCTTCAGGCACTACCAGGCTCAGCGAACCGTTCTTCTCGCGCAGCTTGAGGGCTTTAGCGATGTTGGCAGCCGCTTCGATCAGCGCGCTGGACGCCAGCGAAGTACCGGCAACTACCAATGGACGGTTGGCGGCAACCAGGGCATCGGCGATGCGCTTGGCCAGGGCCAGGGCTTCGGTATCCAGGCCTTCGACAGCGGGCGCGCTCGGGTCGATAGCGTGGGCCACGGCGAAACCGATACGGGCCAGGTCGTCCGGTGCGGCGTGTACGCATTCTTCGGCGACGTCATCGAGCTTGGTTTCGGCCAGGCTGGCGATGAACAGCGGGTACATGGCGTGTTGGCCGATGTTCTTCACCGCGGCGTCAAGCCATGGCTGTACACGCATGGCATCGGCCATGGCTTCAGCCTTGCCCTTGACCGACTGGCGCAGGGCCAGGGCGACGCGGGCAGCGGTTTGGGTCAGGTCTTCACCCAGCACGAATACCGCGTCATGGTCTTCCATGTCACGCAGGGTCGGTACTGGCAGCGGGCTGTCGTTCAGCACTTGCAGGGCCAGGCGTACACGGGCCAGTTCACCGGCTTCCATACCCGAATAGAAGTGCTCTGCACCGACCAGCTCGCGCAAACCGTAGTTGCTTTCCAGGCTGGCGCGTGGCGAACCGATACCGACGATGTTGCGACCGCGCAGCATGTCGGCAGCTTTATCCAGCGCCGCATCCAGGCTCAGCTTGCTGCCGTCGGCGAGCAGAGGCTGACGAGGACGGTCTTCGCGGTTGACGTAGCCATAGCCAAAACGGCCACGGTCACAGAGGAAGTATTGGTTGACCGAGCCGTTGAAGCGGTTTTCGATCCGGCGCAGTTCGCCGTAACGCTCACCCGGGCTGATGTTGCAACCGCTGGAGCAGCCATGGCAGATGCTCGGAGCGAACTGCATGTCCCATTTACGGTTGTAACGCTCGGAGTGGGTCTTGTCGGTGAACACACCGGTCGGGCAGACCTCGGTGAGGTTGCCGGAGAACTCGCTCTCGAGGGTGCCGTCTTCAACGCGACCGAAGTAGACGTTGTCGTGGGCACCGAATACGCCCAGGTCAGTACCGCCGGCGTAGTCCTTGTAGTAACGCACGCAACGGTAACAGGCGATGCAGCGGTTCATCTCGTGAGCGATGAACGGGCCGAGTTCCTGGTTCTGGTGGGTACGTTTGGTGAAGCGGTAGCGGCGCTCGTTGTGGCCGGTCATTACCGTCATGTCTTGCAGGTGGCAGTGACCGCCTTCTTCGCAGACCGGGCAGTCGTGCGGGTGGTTGGTCATCAGCCATTCGACGACGCTGGCACGGAAA
The DNA here is from genome assembly GCF_050312595.1 of Pseudomonas sp. UM16. NCBI lineage: Bacteria > Pseudomonadati > Pseudomonadota > Gammaproteobacteria > Pseudomonadales > Pseudomonadaceae > Pseudomonas > Pseudomonas sp. UM16. The sequence goes on from NZ_JBNPJT010000018.1 coordinate 77,809, forward strand.
ACCTTGGCTTCTTCGTCTTCGATGGAAATCCAGCTGCCATCGGTGGCAGGGGTCATGCAGGACATGACGATACGACCGCGGGTGTCGTTTTCGTCGGTGTACTGTTTGACCGCACACTGGCGGCAGGCACCGACGCTACCGAGCGCCGGGTGCCAGCAGAAATAGGGGATGTCGAGGCCGAGCGACAGACACGCCTGTAACAGGTTGTCTGCGCCGTTGACTTCGAGCTCTTTGCCGTCTACGTGGATAGTGGCCATGGTTCAAAGTTCTTCGTTGGCCCGCGTCTGCGGGCGTGGCTAATGGAAATCTGTGTGCCTGCAGCCCGCTACAGGTGTCCCCGGGCGAGCTGGCAAGCAGCGGACGGCACGGACCGTCCGCATTTTTATTCGCTATGCGCCGACGACGATCGGCTTCGCCAGGTCCGGGCGCAGGGCAGCAGTTGCAGGTGCAACCGAAGCGATGCCAGCCTCGAACTCTGGGCGGAAGTACTTGATCGCGCTGCCCAGCGGCTCTACCGCACCCGGTGCATGCGCACAGAAAGTCTTGCCTGGGCCGAGGAAACCGACCAGACCCAGCAGGGTCTCGATGTCGCCCTGCTGGCCCTGGCCTTTCTCGAGGGCGCGCAGGAGCTTGACGCTCCACGGCAGGCCGTCGCGGCACGGGGTGCAGAAGCCACAGGATTCACGGGCAAAGAACTCTTCCATGTTGCGCAGCAGCGAGACCATGTTGACGCTGTCGTCAACGGCCATGGCCAGGCCAGTACCCATACGGGTGCCGACCTTGGCGATGCCACCGGCGTACATTTGCGCGTCCAGGTGCTCGGGCAGGAGGAAACCGGTACCGGCGCCGCCAGGCTGCCAGCACTTGAGCTTGAAGCCATCGCGCATGCCACCGGCGTAGTCTTCAAACAGCTCGCGGGCGCTGACGCCGAAGGGCAGTTCCCACAGGCCAGGGTTCTTGACCTTGCCGGAGAAGCCCATGAGCTTGGTACCGTGGTCTTCAGAACCTTCGCGGGCCAGCGACTTGTACCAGTCGATGCCGTTGCCGACGATTGCCGGCACGTTGCACAGGGTCTCGACGTTGTTCACGCATGTTGGCTTGCCCCAGACGCCAACGGCGGCAGGGAAGGGCGGCTTGGAGCGCGGGTTGGCGCGGCGACCTTCGAGGGAGTTGATCAGTGCGGTTTCTTCACCGCAGATGTAGCGACCGGCACCGGTGTGGACGAACAGCTCGAAGTCGAAACCGCTGCCGAGGATGTTTTTGCCCAGCAGGCCTGCCGCTTTGGCTTCCTCGACCGCTCGGTTGAGGTTGCGCGCTGCGGTGGTGTATTCGCCACGCAGGAAGATATAGCCGCGGTAGGCCTTCAGGGCACGGGCGCTGATCAGCATACCTTCGATCAGCAGATGGGGCTGTTGCTCCATCAGCATGCGGTCTTTCCAGGTGTTGGGCTCCATTTCATCCGCGTTGCACAGCAGGTAGCGGATGTTCATGGATTCGTCTTTGGGCATCAGGCCCCATTTGACGCCTGTTGGGAAGCCAGCACCGCCACGGCCTTTGAGGCCGGAGTCTTTTACGGTCTGAACGATATCGTCCTGGGACATCTGCGCCAGGGCCTTGCGGGCGGCGGTGTAGCCGTCCTTGGCCTGGTACTCGTCAAGCCAGAGCGGCTCGCCGTCGTCACGCAGTCGCCAGGTCAGCGGATGGGTCTCGGCGCTGCGGGCAATGCGGTTGGCTGGACCGAAGGAAGTGATGGTCATACATAACCCTCAAGCAGCTTGGAGACGCCAGCAGGCTGGACATCGCCAAAGGTGTCGTCGTCGATCATCAGTGCCGGGGCCTTGTCGCAGTTACCCAGGCAGCATACCGGCAGCAGGGTGAAGCGCCCGTCCGCAGTGGTCTGGCCCAGGCCAATGCCCAACTCGCTCTGGATCTGGCTGACCACGGACTCGTGGCCGCCGATGTAGCAGACCATGCTGTCGCAGACGCGGATGATGTGCCGGCCAACCGGCTGACGGAAGATCTGACTATAGAAGGTGGCCACACCTTCAACGTCGCTGGCAGGGATGCCAAGCACTTCGCCGATGGCATAGATGGCGCCATCCGGCACCCAGCCGCGCTCCTTCTGAACGATCTTCAGGGCTTCGATAGACGCCGCACGCGGGTCCTCGTAGTGATGCATCTCGTGCTCGATGGCCGAGCGCTCGGTTTCACTCAGGGCGAAACGGTCGGTTTGGATAAGCGTGTTGTTCATGCTTAGCGGTCCACGTCAGCCATAACGAAGTCGATACTGCCCAGGTACGCAATGAGGTCCGCGACCATGCTGCCGCGGATCACCGAAGGGATCTGCTGCAGGTGCGGGTAGCTCGGGGTACGAATCCGGGTGCGGTAGCTCATGGTGCCGCCGTCGCTCGTCAGGTAGTAACTGTTGATGCCCTTGGTCGCCTCGATCATCTGAAAGGACTCGTTGGCCGGCATGACCGGGCCCCACGACACTTGCAGGAAGTGAGTGATCAGGGTTTCGATGTGCTGCAGGGTGCGCTCTTTCGGTGGCGGCGTGGTCAGCGGGTGATCCGCCTTGTACGGGCCTTCCGGCATGTTGCGCAGGCACTGGTCGATGATGCGGATACTCTGGCGCATCTCTTCGACACGGACCATGCAGCGATCGTAGGCATCGCCGTTGTGGGCCAGCGGTACTTCGAACTCGAAGTTCTCGTAGCCGGAGTAAGGGCGGGCTTTGCGCAGGTCGAAGTCCAGACCGGTGGAACGCAGGCCAGCACCGGTGACGCCCCATTCCAGGGCCTCTTTGGTGTTGTACTGGGCAACGCCGATGGTCCGGCCTTTGAGGATGCTGTTCTGCAGGGCGGCTTTGGTGTATTCGTCGAGGCGCTTTGGCAGCCATTCAACGAAGTCTTTCACCAGTTTGTCCCAGCCACGTGGCAGGTCGTGGGCGACACCACCGATGCGGTACCAGGCCGGGTGCAGACGGAAACCGGTAATGGCCTCGATCACGGTGTAGGCACGCTGGCGGTCGGTGAAGGTGAAGAACACCGGAGTCATGGCGCCGACGTCCTGGATGTAAGTACCCAGGAACAGCAGGTGGCTGGTGATGCGGAAGAACTCGGCGAGCATGATACGAATCACGTCGACTTTCTGCGGCACCTGGATGCCGGCCAGCTTCTCGACCGCGAGCACGTACGGCAGGTTGTTCATTACCCCGCCGAGGTAGTCGATACGGTCGGTGTAAGGAATGAAGCTGTGCCAGGACTGACGCTCGGCCATCTTCTCGGCACCACGGTGGTGGTAACCGATGTCTGGCACACAGTCGACGATTTCTTCGCCGTCCAGCTGCAGGACGATACGGAAGGCACCGTGGGCCGAAGGGTGGTTCGGGCCAAGGTTGAGGAACATGTAGTCCTCGTTGGCGCCAGAACGCTTCATGCCCCAGGCTTCCGGGTTGAAGCGTGCGGCTTCTTCCTCAAGCTGCTGCTTGGCCAGGGTCAGGCTGTACGGATCGAATTCGGTGGCGCGTGCCGGGTAGTCCTTGCGCAGCGGGTGACCTTCCCAGGTCGGCGGCATCATGATCCGCGTCAGGTGCGGGTGGCCGGCAAAGTCGATGCCGAACATGTCCCAGACTTCGCGCTCGTACCAGTTGGCGTTCGGCCAGATACCGGTCACGGTCGGCAGGTTCAGGTCGCCTTCGCTCAAGGCCACCTTGATCATCACGTCGCTGTTCCGTTCCACCGAGAGCAGGTGGTAGAACACGCTGAAGTCAGCACCTGGCAGGCCGCGGCGCTGGGTGCGCAGACGTTCGTCCACACCGTGCAGGTCATAGAGCATGCTGTACGGTTTGGCGACGTTGCGCAGGAAGGTCAGAACATCTTTGAGTTTGGCACGGGTAACCCAAAGCACCGGCATGCCGGTGCGGGTTTCCTGGGCGACGAACGCCTCGGGGCCAAATTTGTTGTTCAGTTCGACAACCACATCCTGGTCGTCAGCCTTGTAAGGCGGGATATAAATAGCGGTGTCCGCTGTCATGGTCTCGGTCGCTTTCGGTCAACGTAGAGAATGAAGCCAGGCTGCCTGTCGCGCACGCGCAGGCAACTGATAGCTGGATCAGACTTCGTCGGGGCTGCGCAGGTTGGTGACCTGGATGCGCTGTTCACGGCGTTGCTCTTTCTGCGACGGCATCTCGGCACGGTAAATGCCTTGATCGCCGACAACCCAGGAAAGAGGACGACGCTCCTGGCCAATCGACTCCTGCAACAGCATCAAGCCTTGCAGGAAGGCTTCAGGGCGAGGCGGGCAACCAGGGACATAGACATCCACGGGGAGGAACTTGTCGACCCCCTGAACGACCGAGTAAATGTCGTACATGCCGCCGGAGTTGGCACACGAACCCATGGAAATAACCCACTTGGGTTCGAGCATCTGCTCGTACAGGCGTTGAATGATCGGCGCCATCTTGATGAAGCAGGTGCCGGCGATAACCATGAAGTCGGCCTGACGCGGCGATGCCCGGATAACTTCGGCGCCGAAGCGGGCGATGTCGTGGGGCGCCGTGAAGGCCGTGGTCATTTCCACATAGCAGCAGGAGAGGCCGAAGTTGTACGGCCACAGGGAGTTCTTACGTCCCCAGTTGACCGCGCCACTGAGCACATCTTCAAGCTTGCCCATGAAGATGTTCTTGTGGACCTGGTCCTCTAGCAGCGAATCGGAGACGGTTTCCCGCTCTCCGATTGGATATTGCTCGTTGGGAGCATCCGGGTCGATTCTGGTGAGATTGTATTGCATTGCCAAAGCCTCATTGTTTCAGCTTCGCTTGCCGCTTACGACGAGCTTCCGGAGCCCAGTCAAGGGCGCCCACTCGGAATAGGTAGACAAGGCCTGCCAACAGAATTGCTATGAAAACGAGAGCTTCGACGAATCCGGTCCAGCCGCTTTCGCGGACGGACACAGACCAGGCAAAGAGAAAGAGGGCTTCGATATCGAAGATCACGAACAACATCGCGACCAGATAGAATTTGGCTGACAAGCGCAAGCGGGCGCCGCCAGTAGGCAGCATGCCGGACTCGAAGGGTTCGTTCTTGCTACGGCCCCAGGCCTTGCTACCGAGCAGGGCGGACAGGCCGAGCATGAAGGCACAGAGGCCGACGACACCCAAAAGGAAAATGGCAAAGCCCCAGTTGTGGGCGATGAGTCCTGTCGAATCGGGCATGCTGAAAATCCTTATACAGAGACCAGTCTCTGCGGTTTGGAAAGTAGTGGAGCAGTGACGATATGTCGCAGCGCAATCTATCGTGCTGATTTTATGGGTAAACCCGGTGCAAGTAAAATTTCTGCAGCAAATTTATTCGTAGGATTAAGAACAAAAATCTTTCGTAACTCGCTGCAGGCCGCATGGGGCGGGCATTGTCTCGGGTTTTGTTAATTATGTTTCTTGCAAAACGTAATGAAGCAGTAATTTCGTAATGATAATTAATATCATTTAACGGAGTGCGATTCGTCCTACTGTTAGGGTCAACTACAAAGTTGGTCGGCATACGCATCACCTGTAAGTTTGCACACCTTGTGTTTTAACTGAATTTATTCGGGTGTGCCGCGCTCTGGATCAAGGTTTTTGCCGGGCGGTTGGTATACACCGAAGCGGCAATCGCCCACTGGCCTAGCCAATAGGCAAGGATGATCAGGTAAGGGGCTGCCTGGAAATGCCCGACAAAGCGGTCGATACCGATCAGGCTGTCGGAAAACACGAACGCGATGGCGCCCAGCGCGGCAATCCCGCCACAGGCCAGGGCGCGCCAGAGCATGGCGCTGATGGCCAGGGCGTACACCGTTACCGGGATCAGCAGCTCACCGAGGCCATGGCTGATCAGCAAGGCCAGCAATGCCGCGCCAACCATCAGCGAAATGGCCAGGGCCCAGATCGCCGGTTGTCGCGTTTCGCTTACATAGCCGCGCAGGTAGGCCAGGTGGGCACAGAGGAAGGCCGCCAAGCCAAACACGAACAGATCACCCGGTACTGCCAAAAGGATATCGCCCAGCAGTGAAAAGCCCAGGCCGATCATGATCCAGCGCCGGTAGTGGGAGGGTTCGGCGGCGCAGAGCCAGGCGATCAGGGCCAGTACCGGGATTGGCTTTACTGCAAGGCCGAGCAGCGGATTTGCGCTAGCGAGGGCATATATATAGAAGGCTGCGCCCAGTAGCGCCAGGCAGAGCAGAGTAACGGGGCGGAGCATGGCCAATCCTTGGTGTTGTTGTGCGCCTAGCATAGCCAATGGGGAGTTATAAAAAAGTGCCGAATCGGCCGAATCGAGGGGCAAGCCTGCTGCCACGGGTGTTGTGACGAATGCGGCTTGCCCCGCGATAGTTTTGGTAAATCAAAACCCGAACTGCATCAATAAGAGCGCAATGGTCACGCCAATAGGCGGACTACGTAGAGCCCGTTTTTCGGGTCCTCTGGTAAGCGAATGTTGGCCGCAACCAACAGCTTGCCGTCGTGTTGGCAGGCCAATTCGCTAGCCAATCCGGCGGGGCCAGGTAGCGTTGCCCAGCCGTCCTCGCCATAGGTGTTGTCTGCAGTGCCGTTGGCGTTGAGGCGGACTGTCTTGAAGTAAGCTCGATCCTCTTCATCCAGATAGTCGAGGGATAAGTAGAGTTTCTCCTCTTTTTCTGGGAGTTGCCAGATTCCGAGGCCAGTAGGGCTTGCCATGTGGCCCTCTGGTTTATTCAGAATCAATGGTAGCCCGTCGTTGAACTGGTTGTTGAGCTGCCCGGCTGAGGTGAAGCTTGCCAAGGCGGTGCCCTCGTTTACGAAGTTGATGTCTGTGGCGCACAGCAATGTGAAGTGAGCACCTGAAGCGCTGGCCTTGAGTTGCTTGGGGAGTAACGTATGGCCTTTGGTGGTAATTCGAAGGTAGCCGTTCTCTGCAAAACCGGTGTCGACATTGCCGTCCTGATCCAGGCGCAGTACGTAGGTATGGTCCTGATAATCATCTGTGGGCAGTGGAGCCACTGCAGCGATCAGCTTGCCGTTGCTCGGTGCGAGCCCTCCGAGTAAGCCCTCTTGCTCTGAGTGCCGGGCTTTCCAGTAACCCGTTTGGTTGAAGCGCAGTTGCAATTCGCCATTGAGATTAATGGCCACAATGTGATCTCGAGACGAGAAATACAGGGTGTCACCCTCGATGTGCGCCTGTTGTGGTGCATTGCTGGCGAGGCCTGTCTTGCGTGAATTTATGTCTGTGGCTGCAGGAGTGGGCCGAGGTGAGCGTCCATCAATCATGTTGTAGACCCTGTAAGGTCTGCCATGTTCACCAAAGCCAGTGTCTGGGCGGCCGTCGGCATGCAGGCGTAAGACAAAGGGGTGGTATTGGTCAGGACCAACGTTGTAATCCCCGAGAAGGAAAATACGCTGGCTTTCATCGACGGTGATGGCAGTAAGGAATACCCGCAGCGCGCCTTCATAGGTCACTTTGCTGATACCTTTTGCTCCAAAATTTTGGTCCAGGCTTCCATCCGGATTCAGGCGCAGGATGGTGATCTCTAGCTCACGCCTAGGGGCTGAGGTGATCAGAATCTGTTGGCTCGAACTTACCACCGCAATTGGGCCTAGGTGGTCGTACTCCTCATGGGAGAATCGGCCTTGATTGGCAAAGCTTGGGTCCAGTTGTCCGGGAGCTGTTGGATGCGACATGAGGCCTCTCCTGTTTGAATTCCAGGCAGGGTCGCATGCAGGTGATAAGGGCGAAACTGGTAAAAATGATAGGTGCCTTCGTTGTGACCAGCGCCTATCGTAAGTGCAAAAAAAGCCGGAGCCTCTGGGGCTCCGGCTTTTACTACGTGCTAATGGATCAGTGGAACTGCTCTTCTTCGGTCGAGCCGGTCAGTGCGGTTACCGAAGACTTGCCACCCTGGATCACGGTGGTCATGTCGTCGAAGTAGCCGGTGCCAACTTCTTGCTGGTGGGCAACGAAGGTGTAGCCTTTTGAAGCGTCAGCGAACTCTTGTTCCTGCAGTTTCACGTAGGCGGTCATGTCGTTGCGGGCGTAGTCGTGCGCCAGGTTGAACATGCCGTGCCACATGTTGTGGATACCAGCCAGGGTGATGAACTGGTGCTTGTAGCCCATGGCCGACAGTTCGCGCTGGAACTTGGCGATGGTCGCGTCGTCCAGGTTCTTCTTCCAGTTGAAAGAAGGCGAGCAGTTGTAGGACAGGATCTGGTCCGGGTATTCCTTCTTGATCGCTTCGGCGAAGCGGCGGGCTTCGTCCAGGTCCGGCTTGGCGGTTTCGCACCAGATCAGGTCGGCGTAAGGGGCGTAGGCCAGGCCGCGGGCAATCGCTTGGTCGAGGCCAGCACGTACCTTGTAGAAACCTTCCTGGGTACGCTCGCCAATCACGAACGGCTGGTCGTATGGGTCGCAGTCGCTGGTCAGCAGGTCAGCGGCGTTGGCATCGGTACGGGCCAGGATGATGGTCGGTACGCCGGCAACGTCAGCGGCCAGACGGGCAGCGCTGAGCTTCTGTACGGCTTCCTGGGTTGGTACCAGGACCTTGCCGCCCATGTGGCCGCATTTTTTCACCGAGGCCAGTTGGTCTTCGAAGTGAACGCCGGCTGCGCCTGCTTCGATCATGTTCTTCATCAGTTCGTAGGCGTTCAGTACGCCGCCGAAACCGGCTTCAGCGTCTGCCACGATGGGTGCGAAGTAGTCGATGTAGCCGTCGTCGCCTGGGTTCTTGCCAGCTTTCCACTGAATCTGGTCGGCGCGACGGAACGAGTTGTTGATGCGCTTAACCACGGTTGGAACCGAATCCACCGGGTACAGCGACTGGTCTGGGTACATGGACTCAGCCGAGTTGTTGTCGGCGGCCACTTGCCAGCCGGACAGGTAGATCGCCTGGATACCGGCTTTAACCTGTTGCACGGCCTGGCCGCCGGTCAGGGCGCCCATGCAGTTGACGAAATCTTTTTCCGGGCGGAAGGCTGGGTGTGCACCCTGAGTGACCAGCTTCCACAGCTTCTCGGCACCCATGCGGGCCAGGGTGTGCTCAGGCTGGACCGAGCCACGCAGACGTACGACATCGGCGGCGGTGTAGGTACGGGTCACGCCTTTCCAGCGCGGGTTCTCGGCCCAGTCTTTTTCGAGGGCTGCAATTTGCTGTTCGCGTGTCAGTGCCATGGAAATAAACCTCGTCGCATCGGTCTTGGGTAAAAAATCTCGCTCACACAGCGCAGATCAGAAGCCTGGCGTAAGTCATGTTCAGCGAACGTTGCGACGGTCGAACGATGGGGCTCGAAGGGGGAAGTGAGCAGGCGTTGGCGAGATCTTCGCTGCAGGGTGGCTCGTGGTTGCCGAGCTGCAGTGAACAGTGCTGCCGGGTGCCTCATGATGCGCTTCCGTCCCTCGGGACAACTTCGTTCCAGTCGCAATCTCGTCAAACTGCCTTGTGGGCTGTACAGACACGAGTCGGCTCAGGTGGGTAGGTTAGAGCGCGGCTCGAAGGCCCTTGCCAGGGCCTCTGATTAGCGGGAGCGGGGCCATCATGCCTCGACGGTTTGAGGTCGTCAAATGTTTTGTAGTGCTTTTTTCATTCCACTACATCTTTGGTCTAATACGACTCCTCGGTCAGTTTCGAGGCCGTTGGTCGAGGCCTTGATTTGTCTGGGTTCAGTCCAAAGCGTCGACTTTTACCCGTAAAGTCATGTTGTCACCGCGCTGAGTGCTGTAGGAGAGGGCTGAAGCACTGCGATCGGCCTGGCTCTGCTGATTGACACCGGCCACGGTGATCCACTCGCCGAGCTTGCCGCTGACTTTTGTGTCGGTGCTTTGCACCTTCACTACATCGGGACGTTCCTGGCTCATCCGGTCATTGTTGGTGCTGATGTTGAGAGTCACGTTGTCGCCATTGACGTTGGCGGTGACGTAGAAACCTTGGGTGACATTGCGGTATTCAGTGTCGCTCTGCAGGCGGCCGAAGCCATCGGTGCTGGTGCTGGTAATCGGAATACTCTGACCAACCTGAATCAGCGCCGGGCTACCTTCGCTGGCCTGCACTTGCTGCATTCCTCCTTCGCGGTTGGCGGTGCCGTAGCGAATCACACGAGCGTTACCGCGGTTGTCCTGGAAGTTGCTGTCATTGTTGTCGACGCTGATCATCAGGCGCCGTGGGGCGGTGTCCAGTTGTTGCAGCAGGGTACGCAGGTCGTCGATCCGCCCGGGGTCGGCATTGACGATAAGCTTGTTCTCGAAGGCGCTCACGGTGCCGTTCTTGCCGAGAAAGGATTGCGCGGTGGGAAGCAGTTCGGCGCTGGTGCGGTGGTTCAGCGGCAGGACTTCAGTGGCGGCCAGCGCATTCAGGCTAAACGTCAGAAGCAGGGGGGCGAGTAAGGGGCGTAGCGGCATGTCCATGATCTCCGCGGGTGGAGTGGACATGATGGCAAATTTGCAGGGGTTTTGCTGCTCGCATTGCAGGTGTAGGAGCCGGCCTTGCCGGCGATCAATTGCGACGCGATCGCCGGCGAGGCCGGCTCCTACAGTGCTTTGTTTCTTCAGGCCAGTTCGCGCGACTCGCGAACCATGTCCACGTGCGGAATACCCGCTTCAAGAAACTCTTCGCTGACCACTTTGAAACCGAGGCGCTCATAGAACGGAGTAGCTTGCACCTGGGCGCTGAGCATCTGCTGCTTGAGGTCGCGATTCTGCGCTTCAACGATGACGGCCTGCATCAGCGCATCGCCAACTTTCAGGCCGCGCCAGTCTTTGAGCACCGACACTCGGCCGATCTGACCGTCGCCCAGAAGGCGGGCGGTGCCAATGGCGTAATCGCCTTCCATGGCGAGAAAATGCACGGCGCTATCGTCATCGGCATCCCACTCAAGTTCCGGCGGTACGCATTGTTCGGCGATGAATACGGCTTCACGAATGCGGCGGATGTCGGCGTTGTCTTTGTGCCAGTCGGCGAGGCGAACGCGGATTTTATTCATTGGCAAACCCCAAGCTTCCTTGTTTGACCAGTTCGCAGATCAATGTAAGGCCTTGATCACTTTCAAGCCACTGTTCAAGGTTCTCGATATGTAACGCATCGGCGGCGCAGATCAGCTTCAGCAGCTCGCGCAGGTCGCCCGGCAACAGGCGGCTCTGGCCGCTGGCGAACAGCAGCAGGTTGTCGTCGACTTCCGACCAGGCCAGGCGAGCACTTGGGTTGCGAATCAGGATCGCGCCCTGGGTCAGGCTTTCGATCAGCTCGGCTTCGTCCAGCGCTTCGCCGCTGACCATTTCCGGGTAACGTGGCTCGGTCATGAACTGGCCGAACCAAGTCAGCAGCAGGCGTTCGTCGCCCATATGCTCGGTCAACAGGCTCTTCAGGCGGCCCAGGGCGTCGTGCTGGATCTGGTGCGGATCGCTGACCGGCTGGGCATCGGCGTCGCTGTAACGTTCTTCGTCCGGCAGGAACTGGCTGAGAAAATCGGTGAAGTGGGTCAGTACTTCAGCGGCGCTTGGCGCGCGGAAGCCCACCGAGTAGGTCAGGCAGTTGTCTTCGGCAATGCCGTAGTGGGCCAGGCGTGGCGGCAGGTAGAGCATGTCGCCCGGTTCCAGGGTCCACTCTTCGCTCTGCTCGAACTCGGCCAGGATGCGCAGGTCGGCATGATCGAGCAGCGGGCTGTCGCTGTCGCACATCTGGCCGATCTTCCAGTTGCGCTTGCCTTCGCCTTGCAGCAGGAATACGTCGTAGTTGTCGAAGTGTGGACCGACGCTGCCGCCAGGAGCGGCAAAGCTGATCATCACGTCGTCGATGCGCCAGCTTGGCAGGAAGCGGAAGTGCTCCAGCAGCTCATGGACCTCTGGCACGAACTGGTCGACTGCTTGCACCAGCAAGGTCCAGTCACGTTCAGGCAGGGTGCTGAAGGTATCTTCTTCGAATGGGCCGCGGCGCAGCTCCCAAGGACGCTCGCCGTGCTCGATCACCAAGCGCGATTCGACTTCTTCTTCCAGGGCCAGGCCGGCCAGCTCGTCGGCGTCGATCGGGCTTTCGAAGTCGGTAAAGGCCTGGCGTACCAGCAGAGGTTTCTTCTGCCAGTAGTCGCGCATGAATTCACGGGCTGTAAGGCCGCCCAGCAGCTGCAGTGGAGTATCAGGATTCATGTGTAACCTATTGAAAAAAAGTAATTTTCTTTCGCTAATAAAAACGCCCGGCTGAGCCGGGCGTTTTCGCGCAGGGCGCAGATCAGATGCGTTTGGCTTGCGCCGCGGCGTTACCGATGTAGGAAGCTGGGGTCAGCTTTTTCAGTTCATCGCGTGCTTCGGCTGGCATGTCCAGGCCATCGATGAAGGTCAGCAGCGCTTCTGGGCTGATGCCTTTACCACGGGTCAGCTCTTTGAGCTTCTCGTAGGGGTTCTCGATGTCATAGCGACGCATGACCGTCTGGATCGGCTCGGCCAGGACTTCCCAGCAGGCATTTAGGTCTTCGGCGATGCGCGCTTCGTTGATTTCCAGCTTGCTGATGCCCTTGAGGCTCGCCTCGTAGGCGATCACGCTGTGGGCGAAACCGACGCCCAGGTTGCGCAGCACGGTGGAGTCGGTCAAGTCACGCTGCCAGCGCGAGATCGGCAGCTTGCTGGCCAGGTGCTGGAACAGTGCGTTGGCAATACCCAGGTTGCCTTCGGAGTTCTCGAAGTCGATCGGGTTGACCTTGTGCGGCATGGTCGAGGAGCCGATTTCGCCCGCAATGGTGCGCTGCTTGAAGTAGCCGAGGGAGATATAACCCCAGATATCGCGATCGAAGTCGATCAGGATGGTGTTGAAGCGGGCAATCGCGTCGAACAGCTCGGCGATGTAGTCGTGCGGCTCGATCTGCGTGGTGTACGGGTTGAACACCAGGCCCAGTTCGTCTTCGATGAAGGCGCGGGCGTTGGCTTCCCAGTCGATCTGCGGGTAGGCCGACAGGTGGGCGTTGTAGTTGCCCACGGCGCCGTTGATCTTGCCCAGCAGTGGCACGGCGGCAACCTGAGCGATCTGGCGCTCGAGGCGGTAGACGACGTTGGCCAGCTCTTTGCCAAGGGTGGTCGGCGAAGCCGGTTGACCGTGGGTGCGCGACAGCATCGGCACGTCGGCGAAGCGGTGGGCCAGCTCGCGGATGGCCTGAGCGATCTGGCGCATCAGTGGCAGCAGCACGCTGTCACGGCCTTCGCGCAGCATCAGGGCGTGGGACAGGTTGTTGATGTCTTCACTGGTGCAGGCGAAGTGAATGAACTCGCTGACCTTGGCCAGCTCTGGAAGCTTGGCGGCCTGCTCCTTGAGCAGGTACTCAATAGCCTTGACGTCGTGGTTGGTGGTGCGCTCGATTTCTTTCACGCGTTCGGCGTGCTCGAGAGCAAACTCATCGGCCAGGCCATTGAGCAATGCATTGGCTTGGGCAGAAAACGCTGGAACTTCAGCGATTTGCGGATGAGCGGCGAGGCGTTGCAACCAGCGCACCTCAACCAGGGCGCGGAAACGGATCAGGCCGTATTCGCTGAAAATAGGGCGCAGGGCCTGGGTTTTGCCGGCGTAACGGCCGTCAACAGGGGAAACCGCAGTGAGCGAGGAAAGCTGCATGGGGTGTTCTCGGACAGTCAGGCTTTGAAGAGGGCGCATATCATACATGAAAAATGCGCGCGGGTCGGGGGGCTGACAAAAGGTAATGCCAGCAGATCAAGCAAAAAACAGTGATGCATACAGCGCTATTGTAGGCGCTGGCCTTGCCGGAGAAGGGGGCTAAGCCCCCTCCGCAATCAGCCACGCAACATCGGATACAGCTCTTTGAGCAATTTTCGCCGACTGATCACCAGTTGCCAGCGATGCCCGCCCAACTGACGCCACAGGCGTGCAGCACGAATGCCGGCGAGCAACAGGGCGCGAATCTTCGAGGCATTGCTCGGTTGTTGCAAATGGCGCATGTCGCCATGCACCTGAATTCGCTGGCGCAGGGTGCTCAAGGTGTCCTGGTACAGGGCGCCGCTGGAAGCGATGACGTTCTCGTGCACCAGGCCGAAATGCTCGGCCTGGGATTGGATCTGAGGCAGGCGATTGCCGATCACATCGAGCATGTCGCCACGTTTGGCCAATTGGCGCTCAAGGCCCAGCATCGACAGGGCATAGCGCAGCGGCTCGCGCTGTAGGCTGCCCGGGTCACGCTCCAGGGCGCTGGCCAGGGCGCGGTAGCCGTCGCGCAGGTTGAGGTCGTCGCCGCCGAACACTTCCAGGGTGTTTTGTGGGTCGCGAACCAGTAGGCTGCCGAGCATACAGCCCAGGTTGGCCTCGCTGGCCTGGCCGGTGCGGGCGATGCGGTCAACCAGTACCGCCGCCTGAAATACACCGCCAAGGGCGATCAACTGTTCTTGAATCGAGCTCATCAGTGCGCGCTCCACGGCTCGGCCGTTTCGATTACGCCGCCACCCAGGCAGATTTCACCGTCGTAGAACACCACGGACTGCCCCGGTGTCACTGCACGCTGCGGCTCGTCGAACACTGCGCGGTAGCCACCTTCGGTGCGCGCCAGGGTGCAGGTTTGATCGCTCTGGCGATAGCGTACTTTGGCGGTCAGTTGGCGCGGGTTGGAGAGGTCGATCGGATTGACCCAGAAAATCTCCGAGGCCAGCAAGGCGCGGGAGAACAGCCACGGGTGCTCATTGCCTTGGCCAACCACCAGGACATTGCGGCCGAGGTCTTTTTCCAGCACGTACCACGGCTCGTCACTGGCGTCCTTGAGGCCGCCGATGCCCAGGCCCTGACGTTGGCCGATGGTGTGGTACATCAAGCCGTGATGGCGGCCGATCACTTCACCGTCGGTGGTCTGGATCTCGCCGGGCTGCGCTGGCAGGTACTGTTTGAGGAAATCACTGAAACGGCGCTCGCCAATAAAGCAGATGCCGGTGGAGTCTTTCTTCTTCGCTGTGGCTAGCCCGTGCTTCTCGGCAATAGCACGCACTTCAGGTTTTTCCAGTTCGCCGACCGGAAACAGGGTGCGGGCAATCTGCTCGCCACCGACGGCGTGGAGGAAATAGCTTTGGTCTTTGTTCGGGTCCAGGCCCTTGAGCAGTTCGGTGCGCCCGTCAGTGTCACGGCGGCGCACGTAGTGGCCGGTGGCGATCAGGTCGGCGCCGAGCATCAGCGCGTAGTCGAGGAACGCCTTGAACTTGATTTCGCGGTTGCAGAGGATGTCCGGGTTCGGCGTGCGGCCGGCCTTGTATTCTTCGAGGAAGTGCTCAAAGACGTGGTCCCAGTACTCGGCGGCAAAGTTGGCGGTGTGCAGTTTGATACCGATACGGTCGCACACGGCCTGGGCGTCGGCCAGGTCTTCGCGGGCGGTGCAGTATTCGGTGCCGTCGTCCTCTTCCCAGTTCTTCATGAACAGGCCTTCCACCTGGTAGCCCTGCTCGATCAGCAGGAGGGCGGAGACGGAAGAGTCCACGCCGCCGGACATGCCGACGATAACGCGTGTCTTTTCGGGTTCGTAAAGTGCTGGACTGGTCATAGGTACCGGCTGTGTATCTGGAAAAAGACAACGATTCTATCAGGCTGCGGGCCGCAAGGCATCGTCACCGTCAGTCGCGGATCAATGCCAGGCTGTGCAGTGGCCCGGTCAGATAGTCGTCGATGCAGCGTGGCACCAACTCGCTGCGCCAGCGCTCGGGGTTGGCCAGCAGCTCCTCGCGGGTCAGCCACACGGCGCGGACAATGTCGCTGTCGAGGGCGCGTTCGGGGTGGTGTTTGAGCGCGCGGGCAGCAAAGCAGATGCGCTGGTAGGTGACGCCGTTGCTGGGGGCGGTGTAAAGATAGATGCCGACAACTCCTGTCAGTTCGACTTCCCAGGCGGTTTCTTCGAGGGTTTCGCGCCGGGCGGCGTCGAGCAGACTCTCGTTGGTCTCAAGGTGGCCGGCGGGCTGATTGAAGACATGCTTGCCGGCTTTGAACTCCTCGACCATGAGGAAGCGGCCCTGGTCTTCGATGATGGTGGCGACAGTGATATGGGGGCGCACGGTCAATTCTCTCCCTTAGTTGTGAGCTTCAAGCTGCAAGCCACAAGTAACAGCGAAGTGTGATGGGCTGCTCCTTGTGGCTTGCAGCCTGCAGCTAAAGAAAACCCCGGTGCGTGGCCGGGGTTTCTTTTTACTGCTTTAAGCTGCTTCTCTTACAGTGCGGCAACCGCGCTGTTGAAGGTCTGGCTTGGGCGCATCACTTTGCTGGTCAGCTCGGCATCCGGGTAGTAGTAACCCCCGATTTCAGCCGGCTTGCCCTGTACGGCGTTGAGCTCGGCGACGATGGTCGCTTCGTTCTCGGCCAGGGCTTTTGCCAATGGCGCGAAGCGCGCTTGCAGCGCTGCGTCGTCGCTCTGTGCGGCCAGGGCCTGGGCCCAGTACAGGGTCAGGTAGAAGTGGCTGCCACGGTTGTCGATACCGCCGACCTTGCGCGCAGGGGACTTGTTGGTGTCCAGGAACTGGCCGGTGGCCTGGTCCAGGGTCGCCGCCAGTACCTTGGCTTTCGGGTTGGTGTAGGCGGTGCCCAGGTGCTCCAGGGAGGCTGCCAGGGCCAGGAACTCACCCAGCGAGTCCCAGCGCAGGAAGTTTTCTTCAACCAGTTGCTGTACGTGCTTCGGTGCCGAGCCGCCGGCGCCGGTTTCGAACAGGCCGCCGTTGTTCATCAGCGGTACGATCGACAGCATCTTGGCGCTGGTGCCCAGCTCCATGATCGGGAACAGGTCGGTCAGGTAGTCACGCAGAACGTTGCCGGTCACCGAGATGGTGTCCTGGCCCGCACGGATGCGCTGCAGGGAAACCTTCATGGCCTCGACAGGCGACAGAACGCGAATGTCCAGGCCGGTGGTGTCGTGGTCTTTCAGGTACTGCTGGACCTTCTCGATCAGCACGCCGTCGTGGGCGCGCAGTGGGTCGAGCCAGAACAGCGCCGGGGTGTTGCTGGCGCGGGCGCGGTTGACGGCCAGTTTGACCCAGTCCTGGATCGGCGCATCTTTGGTCTGGCACATGCGGAAGATGTCGCCAGCTTCGACTTCCTGCGACAGCAGCAGGTTGCCCTTGCCGTCAACCACGCGGATTACGCCGTCGGCCTTGGCTTGGAAGGTCTTGTCGTGGGAGCCGTACTCTTCGGCTTTCTGTGCCATCAGGCCAACGTTCGGTACGCTGCCCATGGTGGTCGGATCGAAGGCGCCGTGTTGCTTGCAGTCTTCGATAACGGCCTGGTAGATGGTTGCATAGCAACGATCCGGGATCACAGCTTTGGTGTCTTGCAGCTGGCCTTCGGTGTTCCACATCTTGCCCGAGTCACGGATCATGGCCGGCATCGAAGCGTCGACGATGACGTCGCTCGGTACGTGCAGGTTGGTGATGCCTTTGTCGGAGTTGACCATGGCCAGCGCTGGGCGCACGTCATAGACGGCTTTGACGTCGGCTTCGATCTGCGCCTGCTGCTCAGCGGGCAGGGCCTTGATACGGGCGTACAGGTCGCCGATACCGTTGTTCAGGTTGAAACCGATCTCTTCGAGTACGGCAGCGTGCTTGTTCAGGGCATCCTGGTAGTACTCGGCAACGATCTGGCCGAACATGATTGGGTCGGAGACCTTCATCATGGTGGCTTTGAGGTGTACCGACAGCAGTACGCCCTTGGCCTTGGCATCTTCGATTTCAGCGGCGATGAATTTACGCAGCGCTTTGGTGCTCAAGACCGCGCAGTCGACGATCTCGCCGGCTTTGACCGCAGTCTTTTCTTTCAGAACGGTGGTGGTGCCGTTCTTGTCCAGCAGTTCGATGCGCAGGCTGTCATCGGCTTCGATCAGTGCGGCTTTTTCGCTGCCGTAGAAGTCGCCATGGCTCATGTGCGCCACGTGGGACTTGGAGTCAGCAGCCCAGGCGCCCATCTTGTGCGGGTGCTTGCGTGCGTAGTTCTTGACCGACAGCGGGGCGCGGCGGTCGGAGTTGCCTTCGCGCAGTACCGGGTTTACGGCGCTGCCCTTGATGCGGTCATAGCGCGCCTTGGCTTCTTTCTCAGCCTCGGTGCTGACAGCTTCAGGGTAGTCAGGAACGTTGAAGCCCTTGGCTTGCAGTTCCTTGATCGCGGCTTTGAGCTGCGGTACCGAGGCGCTGATGTTCGGCAGCTTGATGATGTTGGCTTCTGGCGTGGTTGCCAGTTGGCCCAGTTCTGCCAGGTGGTCGGCCACTTGCTTGTCGGCGCCGAGCTGTTCAGGGAAGGCAGAAAGGATGCGGCCGGCCAGAGAGATGTCCCGGGTTTCTACGGCGATGTCGGCGCAAGCGGTGAAGGCTTCGACTACAGGGAGCAGTGAGTAGGTGGCGAGGGCAGGGGCTTCGTCGGTGAAGGTGTAGATGATCTTGGATCGGGTGGGCATATTCGGGTTAACTCTCTGTTTTGCTGAGCGTGCGCAGAATCTCGAAGTGCGCAGGGTAGGCGCTTCGCTCGGACACATCTATGAGCAGAAGGTCGAGGGTTCTGTGCGGTGATGGTGGATTGCATCAGTCGAGTGTCAAGCGGCTGAACTGCGGTAGCAGCCCAGTCAGGTCGGGGTCGCGTTTCAGACGCTTTGCCCCTGTGACCCTTTGGTCACCGGCGGAGTATATCAAATCCGTGATCGGAATCACCAAGATCAACGTCTAACAGCGGCTTTTTTAGACCAAAGATGTAGGCGCAATGGCCCCATAATGGTGCATTCGTGCCCATGGTTCCCGTTGCCGTGCAACTGGGGTACGCTCTGGGGATCCAGATGACGTACCACACCAAAAAAAACGGAGTGCAGCATGGGATACCAGAAAATCAAGGTTCCGGCAGTCGGCGACAAAATCACCGTCAATGCGGACCATTCTCTCAATGTTCCTGATAATCCGATCATCCCGTTCATCGAGGGCGACGGCATTGGCGTAGACGTCAGTCCCGTCATGATCAAAGTGGTCGATGCTGCTGTAGAAAAAGCCTATGGGGGCAAGCGCAAGATTTCCTGGATGGAAGTCTATGCCGGTGAAAAGGCCACCCAGGTGTATGACCAGGATACCTGGCTGCCCCAGGAAACCCTGGACGCGGTCAAAGATTACGTCGTCTCTATCAAAGGCCCGCTGACCACCCCGGTCGGTGGCGGCATTCGCTCCCTAAACGTGGCCCTGCGCCAGCAGTTGGACCTGTATGTCTGCCTGCGTCCTGTGGTGTGGTTCCAGGGCGTGCCCAGCCCGGTGAAAAAGCCCGGTGACGTCGATATGGTGATCTTCCGGGAAAACTCCGAAGACATTTATGCCGGTATCGAATGGAAAGCCGGTTCGCCAGAGGCGAACAAGGTCATCAAGTTCCTCAAAGAAGAGATGGGCGTCACCAAGATCCGTTTCGACCAGGATTGCGGTATCGGCATCAAGCCAGTATCGAAAGAAGGTACTCAGCGCCTGGTGCGCAAAGCCCTGCAGTACGTGGTGGATAACGACCGCAAGTCGCTGACCATTGTGCACAAAGGCAACATCATGAAGTTCACCGAAGGTGCCTTCAAGGATTGGGGCTACGAGATCGCCAAGAACGAATTCGGCGCCGAGCTACTCGATGGTGGCCCGTGGATGAAGTTCAAAAACCCGAAAACCGGGCGTGAAGTGATCGTAAAGGATGCCATTGCTGACGCCATGCTCCAGCAGATCCTCCTGCGTCCGGCTGAGTACGACGTGATTGCCACCCTCAACCTCAATGGCGACTACCTCTCTGACGCTCTGGCGGCGGAAGTCGGCGGAATCGGTATTGCCCCGGGTGCCAACCTGTCAGATACCGTAGCGATGTTCGAGGCCACGCACGGTACTGCACCAAAATACGCCGGCAAAGACCAGGTAAACCCGGGTTCGGTGATTCTCTCGGCTGAGATGATGCTGCGGCACCTGGGTTGGACCGAGGCCGCTGACCTGATCATCAAGGGTACCAATGGCGCTATCGCCGCCAAGACCGTGACTTATGACTTCGAGCGCCTGATGGATGGCGCAACCCTGGTCACCAGCTCCGGTTTCGGCGAGGCGCTGATCAAGCATATGTAACGCGAAGCAAAAAAACCGGCCAACTCATGAGGGTTGGCCGGTTTTTTATTGTCTGCCGGAACGGTTCAGGCGTCTGCCGTTACCGGGTTGCTGGCGGGTGAGGCAGTGGTTTGCGTAGCGGCATTGGTGATATTCACCGCATGCAGCCCTTTGGGGCCCTGGATGATCTCGAAGCTGACAGGTTGGCCGGCCTTCAAGGTTTTATAACCGTCCATTTGAATGGCCGAGTAGTGAGCAAACAGATCCTCTGTTTTGCCGTCTTCATTGATGAATCCATAGCCCTTGGCATTGTTGAACCACTTGACTTTACCGCTTGCCATCCTCATATCCCTCTGCAAAGGACTCCATCACTGGAGTATCATCCACTCCATCCGCATATGAACCTGCGAAAATTCTGGTTGACTGCGCGGATCTTTATCGACCACGGTGGGTTCTTATTGGTTGTAACACCGTTTTGCCGATAGTCAAGGTGAGGTGACGGCAATCCCGCGTCGCCTGTGCGGTCAACCCATAAACCAACTTGCCGAAATGATGAAATTCTTTCCATGCATGCACATAGCCAGATTCGACTAACATTCAATCAGGATCGCCCGCAATCGCATGAGGACGATGGTTCTGGCCTGGCGGTACAGGAGGCCAAGCCGGCCCTGCAGGCACCACCCATGTACAAGGTGGTTTTGTTCAACGATGACTACACACCGATGGATTTCGTCGTCGAAGTGCTCGAGGTGTTTTTTAACCTGAATCGCGAGCTGGCGACCAAGGTCATGCTAGCCGTCCATACAGAAGGACGGGCAGTATGCGGATTGTTTACCCGCGACATCGCCGAAACCAAGGCCATGCAGGTCAACCAATACGCAAGGGAAAGCCAGCATCCGCTACTCTGTGAAATCGAGAAGGACGGTTAATCGCCGACCACTTGGGTATGAGGTGAAGCTATGTTAAACCGCGAGCTCGAAGTCACCCTCAATCTGGCCTTCAAGGAGGCACGTTCGAAGCGTCATGAGTTCATGACCGTCGAGCACCTGCTGCTGGCATTATTGGATAATGAGGCCGCCGCGACCGTTCTGCGCGCGTGCGGCGCAAACCTCGACA
Source organism: Pseudomonas sp. UM16 (assembly GCF_050312595.1). Classification (NCBI taxonomy): domain Bacteria; kingdom Pseudomonadati; phylum Pseudomonadota; class Gammaproteobacteria; order Pseudomonadales; family Pseudomonadaceae; genus Pseudomonas; species Pseudomonas sp. UM16. The sequence continues at coordinate 98,958 of NZ_JBNPJT010000018.1, forward strand.
AACTCAAACACGACCTGCAGGAGTTCATCGACTCCACCACGCCGTTGATCCCCGTGCATGACGAGGACCGTGAAACCCAGCCAACCCTGGGCTTCCAGCGTGTGTTGCAGCGCGCAGTCTTTCATGTCCAGAGCTCGGGCAAGCGTGAAGTCACCGGCGCCAATGTGCTGGTAGCGATTTTCAGCGAACAGGAAAGCCAGGCAGTGTTTCTGCTCAAGCAGCAGAGCGTGGCGCGAATCGATGTGGTCAACTACATCGCCCATGGCATCTCCAAGGTGCCGGGCCATGGTGAACACTCCGAGGGCGAGCAAGATATGCAGGACGAGGATGGTGGCGAAACGTCATCGTCGGGCAATCCACTGGATACCTACGCCAGCAACCTCAACGAACAGGCCCGTCAAGGGCGCATTGACCCTCTGGTTGGTCGTGAGCTGGAAGTCGAGCGTGTAGCGCAGATCCTTGCGCGTCGGCGCAAAAATAACCCGCTGCTGGTCGGTGAGGCTGGTGTCGGCAAAACGGCCATTGCCGAGGGCCTGGCCAAGCGTATTGTCGACGGTCAAGTGCCTGACCTGCTGGCACAAAGCGTGGTCTATTCCCTGGACCTCGGTGCGTTGCTGGCCGGTACCAAATACCGTGGTGACTTCGAGAAGCGCTTCAAGGCGCTGCTGAACGAATTGCGCAAACGGCCGCAGGCGATCCTGTTCATTGACGAGATTCACACCATCATCGGTGCCGGTGCGGCCTCTGGTGGCGTCATGGATGCCTCCAATCTGCTCAAGCCGCTGTTGTCTTCGGGAGATATTCGCTGCATCGGTTCGACCACGTTCCAGGAGTTTCGCGGCATCTTCGAAAAAGACCGGGCCCTGGCGCGGCGCTTTCAGAAGGTTGATGTCAGCGAGCCATCGGTGGAAGACACCGTGGGCATCTTGCGTGGGCTCAAGGGGCGTTTCGAGTCGCATCACAATATCGAATACAGTGATGAGGCCTTGCGCGCCGCTGCCGAGCTGGCAGCCCGTTACATCAACGATCGACACATGCCTGACAAGGCTATCGATGTCATCGACGAAGCAGGTGCCTATCAGCGCCTGCAACCAGTCGAGATGCGTGTCAAACGCATCGAAGTACCGCAAGTTGAGGATATCGTAGCGAAAATCGCGCGGATACCGCCAAAGCACGTCACCAGTTCCGACAAGGAGCTGCTGCGTAACCTTGAGCGAGACCTGAAGCTGACGGTGTTTGGTCAGGATGCGGCGATCGATTCGCTAGCCACCGCCATCAAACTGTCGCGTGCTGGATTGAAAGCGCCTGACAAACCGGTCGGTTCGTTCCTGTTTGCCGGTCCCACCGGCGTGGGTAAGACCGAAGCGGCGCGCCAGTTGGCCAAGGCGTTGGGGGTTGAGCTGGTGCGCTTCGACATGTCCGAGTACATGGAACGTCATACCGTTTCGCGTCTAATCGGTGCGCCTCCGGGCTATGTCGGTTTCGACCAGGGCGGTTTGCTCACCGAGGCCATCACCAAGCAGCCGCATTGCGTGTTACTGCTCGATGAAATCGAGAAGGCCCATCCGGAAGTCTTCAACCTGCTGCTGCAGGTGATGGATCACGGGACCCTGACCGACAACAACGGGCGCAAGGCGGACTTCCGTAACGTCATCGTGATCATGACCACCAACGCCGGTGCTGAAACTGCTGCGCGAGCCTCGATCGGCTTCACTCAGCAGGATCATTCCTCCGACGCTATGGAAGTGATCAAGAAGAGCTTCACGCCGGAATTTCGTAACCGTCTGGACACCATCATTCAGTTTGGTCGCCTGAGTCACGAGGTGATCAAGAGTGTGGTGGACAAGTTCCTCACCGAACTGCAGGCGCAATTGGAAGACAAGCGTGTTTTGCTGGAGGTCAGTGATGCGGCACGCAGCTGGCTGGCTGCCGGTGGGTACGATGCGCAGATGGGCGCACGGCCCATGGCGCGGCTGATTCAGGACAAGATCAAGCGGCCGTTGGCTGAAGAGATCCTGTTCGGCGAGCTGGCTGAGCATGGCGGCGTGGTGCACATCGATATTCGCGATGGCGAGTTGGTGTTCGACTTCGAAACTACGGCTGAGATGGCCTGATAGGGCGAGGGGGCGGATGACTCCGCTCCCTCGGTCGTTAGGAGGGGTTAACAAAAACGCCCGGCATATAGCCGGGCGTTTTTGTTGGTGTCGCTTAGCGGGCGCGGTAGGTGATGCGCCCCTTGCTCAGGTCATAAGGCGTCAGTTCGACGCGGACCTTGTCACCGGTCAGAATACGAATGTAGTTCTTGCGCATTTTTCCGGAGATATGCGCGGTAACGACGTGCCCATTTTCCAACTCCACACGGAACATGGTGTTGGGCAGGGTGTCGACGACAGTGCCTTCCATTTCGAAGCTGTCTTCTTTCGACATGCAGTAAAGCCCTCGGTGTCCAGTTAATGGCCCGGTGCACAACTGCGCCAGGCAAAAAAAGTGGCGTGCATTGTGCCGAAAAAATGGACTTTAAGCCAATGATTTCAGTTAAGGGTCACCCAACGTTGATTGATCAGTAGCTCAATGGGGCGGTACTGGGTCTTGTAGTTCATCTTTTTGCAGTTTTTGATCCAGTAACCGAGGTAGACCGCGTCCAGTCCTTGGCGCAGGGCTTCGGTGATTTGCCAGAGGATGGCGAAGCGACCGAGGCTGCGCCGTTCTTCGTCTGGTTCGTAGAAGGTGTAGACCGCTGACAGGCCGTTGGGCAGCAGGTCAGTCACCGCGACGGCGACCAGGCGCTGATTCAGGCGGAACTCGTAGAAACGTGAAAACGGCAGGTCGCGGACCAGGAAGGTGGCGAACTGATCGCGGCTGGGCGGGTACATGTCGCCATCGGCATGGCGTTGTTCGATGTAGCGGCGGTACAGCTCGAAATATTCCTCTTTGAACGCCGGGCGCGCCGCAGTGACCGTAAGGTCGGTATTGCGCTTGAGGATGCGCTTTTGCTGGCGATTGGGCGAAAAGCGCGCAGCCGGGATCCGTGCCGGCACGCAGGCATTGCAGTTCTGGCAGTGCGGGCGATACAGGTGGTCGCCGCTGCGCCGAAAACCCATTTCCGACAGGTCTGCGTAGACATTCACATCCATCGGCTGACTCGGATCGAGAAACAGCGTGGTGGCTTGCTCGTCTGGCAGGTAGCTGCAGGAATGGGGTTGAGTGGCATAAAACTTCAACCGCGCCAGCTCTGTCATGATCAACCCCTCGGGAGGTGCTTTAGAATTAAGTGTAAGCCAGCTGGAAAAACTCGCCTAGCAAACCCAATTGGTACTGTTGGGTTGGTCGACATAGCGCTGCAGGTAGTCGGCAAAGCTGGCGCGAGCAATGGCCCGAGCGCCGAGGCTGTGCAGGTGTTCGGTCGGCATCTGGCAGTCAATGAGGACAAATCCGGCTTGCTGTAGGTGTTCGATCAGGGTGACGAAGCCGACCTTGGAGGCATTGTCAGCGCGGCTGAACATCGATTCGCCGAAAAACAGCCGGCCCATCGCGAGGCCGTACAGGCCGCCGACCAATTCACCGTCCTTATGTACTTCAACCGAATGGGCAAAGCCCTGCTCATGCAGTTTCAGGTATGCAGCCTGCATGCTGTCAGTAATCCAGGTGCCATCAGCGTAGTCGCGAGGCGCGGCGCAAGCGGCGATGACTCCGGCAAAGTCCTGGTCGAAGCTGACCTGGTAATGGCCTTGGCGGATGAATTTGCGCAGCGATCGTGACACGTGCAATTCGTCGGGAAACAGCACTGTGCGTGGGTCGGGCGACCACCAGAGGATCGGCTGGCCGTCCTGATACCAGGGAAAGCAACCGTGGCGGTAGGCCTGCACCAGGCGTTCGGCGCTTAAGTCGCCGCCGGCGGCAAGCAGGCCGTTGGGGTCGCGCATGGCTTTGGCCAATGGCGGGAATGTCAAGGAGTCGCGGCTCAACCAGGTCAGCATCGTCGTTCAGTGATGGAGGATGGGAGGGCGGTCAGCATTGCCTGAAAGGGTGTCGTGGGGCAAGCCTGCGTCCGCAGCAGGTGAGCCCTTCAAGCAACTTGCAACCGGCTTTGTTGTCACACTTGGATAAAAACACCGCATAAGCCTTTGTCACAAAAGAAAATGCGTGCTCAAATTGCGATATAGGAAATTGGCCCCCGTTTACGCTTGTTTCTGGCGTGCCGCCATGGCGGTAGGCGGGCAGTAATGTTAAAAGTAGTGGTTTATTGACTGTTCAATTAGGTCACACACTGTTGGGCGCGCATTGAGCGCAGGAATAGAAGCGTTTTGAAGAAATCCACCGCAACATCGAATCCCTTGCCTGTGCCGCTGTGGCGCCAGCAGCTGCATTATCGCCTCAAGGAAGGTGCGCTGATCGCCATGGGGGCGCTGTGCCTGTACCTGTGGATGGCGCTGCTGACCTACGACCAGGCCGACCCGGGCTTCAGCCACACCAGCAACGTCGAGCAGGTGCAGAATGCCGCCGGACGTGCCGGTGCTTACTTCGCTGATGTGCTGTTCATGGTGCTGGGCTACTTCGCCTACATTTTTCCGATGCTGCTGGCGATCAAGACCTGGCAGATCTTCCGTGAGCGTCACCAGCCCTGGCAGTGGAGTGGCTGGCTGTTCTCCTGGCGCCTGATCGGTCTGGTGTTTCTGGTGCTCTCGGGCGCTGCGCTGGCGCATATTCACTTTCATTCCGCCGCCAGCCTGCCGGCCTCAGCCGGTGGTGCGTTGGGTGAAAGCCTCGGTGATCTGGCCAAGAACGCCTTGAATGTGCAGGGCAGCACCCTGATGTTCATTGCCTTGTTCCTGTTCGGCCTGACGGTGTTTACCGACCTGTCCTGGTTCAAGGTCATGGACATTACTGGCAAGATCACCCTCGACCTGTTTGAACTGGTCCAGGGCGCCGCCAATCGTTGGTGGGCCGCGCGTAACGAGCGCAAGCGCCTGGTGGCGCAGCTGCGTGAAGTCGATGATCAGGTTCATGACGTGGTCGCCCCAGTGGTGCCGGATCGTCGTGAGCAGGCCAAGGCCAAGGAGCGCATCATCGAGCGTGACCAGGCCCTGAGCAAACATGTGGCCGAGCGCGCGCAACAGCCGGCACCGGTGATCATGCCGGCCCCAGTCAAGGCACCTGAACCGAGCAAGCGTGTGCAGAAGGAAAAGCAGGCGCCGTTGTTCGTCGACAGTGCCGTCGAAGGCACCTTGCCACCGATCTCGATCCTCGACCCTGCCGAGAAAAAGCAGGTCAATTACTCGCCTGAGTCCCTGGCTGGCGTCGGTCACCTGCTGGAAATCAAGCTGAAAGAATTCGGCGTTGAAGTCTCGGTGGACTCCATCCATCCCGGTCCGGTGATTACCCGTTACGAAATCCAGCCGGCCGCAGGTGTCAAGGTCAGCCGTATCGCCAACCTGGCCAAAGACCTGGCCCGCTCCCTGGCAGTAACCAGTGTGCGTGTGGTTGAAGTGATTCCTGGCAAGACCACCGTCGGTATCGAAATTCCCAACGAAGACCGGCAGATCGTGCGCTTCTCTGAAGTGCTGTCGTCGCCGCAGTACGACGAAGCCAAATCGCCAGTCACCATGGCCCTGGGGCACGACATCGGCGGTAAGCCGGTGATCACCGATCTGGCGAAGATGCCACACCTGCTGGTAGCCGGTACCACCGGTTCCGGTAAATCGGTGGGGGTCAACGCGATGATCCTTTCGATTCTGTTCAAGTCGGGCCCAGAAGACGCCAAGCTGATCATGATCGACCCGAAAATGCTCGAACTGTCGATCTATGAAGGCATTCCGCACCTGCTGTGCCCAGTGGTTACCGACATGAAGGACGCCGCCAACGCCCTACGCTGGAGCGTTGCCGAGATGGAGCGGCGTTACAAGCTGATGGCGGCTATGGGCGTGCGTAACCTGGCAGGCTTCAACCGCAAGGTCAAAGACGCTGAAGAAGCCGGCGAGCCGATCTACGACCCGATGTTCAAGCGCGAAAGCATGGACGACGTGCCGCCGCTGCTGAAAACCCTGCCGACCATCGTCGTGGTGGTCGATGAGTTTGCCGACATGATGATGATCGTCGGCAAGAAGGTCGAAGAGCTGATCGCCCGTATCGCCCAGAAGGCCCGTGCTGCTGGTATCCACCTGATCCTGGCGACCCAGCGGCCGTCGGTGGACGTCATCACCGGCCTGATCAAGGCCAACATCCCGACCCGTATGGCGTTCCAGGTGTCGAGCAAGATCGACTCGCGGACCATCATCGACCAGGGCGGTGCCGAGCAGTTGCTCGGTCATGGTGACATGCTCTATATGCCGCCTGGCACCAGCCTGCCGATCCGCGTACACGGGGCCTTCGTTTCTGACGAAGAGGTCCACCGCGTGGTCGAGGCATGGAAACAACGTGGCGCACCGGATTACAACGACGACATCCTTAACGGTGTCGAAGAGGCCGGCAGCGGCTTTGAAGGCAGCAGTGGTGGCGGTGATGATGATGCCGAAACCGACGCGCTCTACGATGAAGCCGTGCAGTTCGTCCTGGAAAGCCGTCGTGCCTCCATCTCCGCCGTACAGCGCAAGCTGAAGATCGGCTACAACCGCGCTGCGCGGATGATCGAGGCGATGGAGATGGCCGGTGTGGTCACTGCCATGAACACCAACGGCTCGCGCGAAGTGATTGCCCCTGGGCCGTCCCGCGACTGATGAATCACCCAGCCTGTGGCCACGATGGTGACAGGCCCATTCTTACTGCAACGAGGATTTCCATGCGCCTGATTCGCATGATGTTGGTTTCCGCCTTGAGCCTGTCCAGCACCGCCGCATTTGCCGGTGAGCAGGATGTGGCGCGTCTGACCCAACTGCTGGAAAAGTCCAGGACCATTGAGGCCCGTTTCTCTCAGTTGACCCTTGATGGTAGTGGTACCCAGCTTCAGGAAACTGCAGGGCAAATGGCGGTTCAGCGCCCTGGCCTGTTCTACTGGCACACTGATGCTCCACAGGAACAGGTGGTGGTTTCCGACGGCAAGACCGTCACTCTGTGGGACCCGGACCTGGAGCAGGCGACCATCAAGAAGCTCGACCAGCGCCTGACCGAGACGCCAGCACTGTTGCTGTCCGGCGATGTCTCGAAGATCAGCCAGAGCTTCGATATCAGCTCCAAGGAGCAGGGCGATGTCATGGATTTCACCCTCAAACCGAAAACCAAAGACACCCTGTTCGACTCGCTGCGTCTATCGTTCCGTAAGGGCCTGGTCAATGATATGCAACTGATCGACAGCGTTGGCCAGCGCACCAATATCCTGTTCACCGGGGTCAAGGCCAACGGCACGATCCCAGCGAGCAGATTCAAGTTCGATATCCCCAAAGGCGCGGATGTCATTTCTGAGTAAGAGGTTGTAGCGCCGTCCATGGACCTGTTTCGTAGCGATCCCGTAGCCCAGCCCCTGGCCGCGCGTTTGCGCCCGGCCAACCTGGACGAATACGTCGGCCAGGAGCATCTGCTGGCCCGCGGCAAACCGCTGCGTGAGGCGCTGGAGCAGGGCGCGCTGCACTCGATGATATTCTGGGGCCCGCCCGGGGTCGGCAAGACCACCCTGGCGCGGCTGCTGGCGCAGTTTTGCGATGCTCACTTTGAAACCGTCTCGGCGGTACTGGCGGGGGTCAAGGAAATCCGCCATGCGGTGGAGATCGCCAAGCAGCAGGCCGGGCAATACGGCAAGCGCACCATCCTGTTTGTCGACGAAGTGCACCGCTTCAACAAGTCTCAGCAGGATGCGTTTCTGCCGTACGTTGAAGACGGTACGTTGATTTTCATCGGCGCCACTACCGAAAACCCCTCGTTCGAACTGAACAATGCCTTGCTCTCTCGCGCACGTGTCTATGTACTCAAGAGTCTGGACGAGGCGGCCCTGCGCAAGTTGGTCAACCGTGCCCTGACGGAGGAGCGCGGCCTTGGCAAGCGCCAGTTGCGGGTCGGCGATGAAGCCTTTCAGATGCTCATGGCTGCAGCCGATGGTGACGGTCGGCGCATGCTTAACTTTCTGGAAAATGCCTCGGACCTGGCTGAAGACGGTGGCGAGATTGGCGTTGAACTGCTGCAAAGCCTGCTCGGCGACAGTCGTCGGCGTTTCGATAAGGGCGGAGAGGCGTTTTACGATCAGATCTCGGCACTGCACAAGTCGGTACGTGGCTCCAACCCTGATGGCGCGCTGTACTGGTTCGCGCGCATGCTCGACGGCGGCTGCGATCCGCTGTACATCGCCCGCCGTGTCGTGCGTATGGCCAGCGAAGACATTGGCAACGCCGATCCACGAGCGCTGAGCCTGTGCCTGGCCGCGTGGGACGTGCAGGAACGGCTCGGCAGTCCGGAGGGTGAGCTGGCGGTGGCTCAGGCCATTACCTACCTGGCTTGCGCACCGAAGAGCAACGCCGTCTACATGGGGTTCAAGACAGCCCTGCGCGAAGCTGGCGAACACGGTTCGCTGGAAGTACCGCTGCACCTGCGCAATGCGCCGACCAAGCTGATGAAGCAACTGGGTTACGGCGACGAATACCGCTATGCCCATGATGAACCCGATGCTTATGCCGCTGGCGAAGACTACTTTCCCGACAACCTGGCGCCGCGCAACTACTATCAACCGGTGCCGCGCGGCCTGGAACTGAAAATCGGTGAAAAGCTCAAGCACCTGGCTGAGCTCGATCGCAAGAGTCCGCGGCAACGGAGAAAGCCATGATTGCGGTGATTGCCGCAGTCAGTGCGGGTGGTGTTGCGGGGACTTTATTGCGCTTTGCCACCGCCAATTGGGTCAATGCCCACTGGCCACGCCACTTCTATCTCGGTACGCTGGCGGTCAATTTGATTGGCTGCCTGCTGATCGGCCTGCTCTACGGGTTGTTTCTCCATCGCCCGATAGTTCCGGTCGAACTGCGCGCGGGCCTGATCGTCGGGTTTCTCGGCGGTCTGACGACTTTTTCATCTTTTTCACTGGACACCGTACGTCTGCTCGAGAACGGGCAGGCGCCGCTGGCTTTTGGCTATGCCGCAGCTAGCGTATTGGGTGGGCTGCTCGCAACTTGGGCCGGCCTGTCTTTGACCAAATTCTGAACCAACGAGAGAACGATATGCTCGATTCCAAACTGTTACGCGGCCAACTTCAGGAAGTGGCGGACCGCCTGGCCTCCCGTGGCTTCAGCCTGGATGTCGCGCGCATCGAAGCACTGGAAGAACGCCGCAAGGTGGTGCAGACCCGCACTGAACAACTGCAGGCCGAGCGTAATGCCCGTTCCAAGTCCATTGGCCAGGCCAAGGCCCGCGGTGAAGATATCGCCCCGCTGATGGCCGATGTCGAGCGCATGGCCAATGAACTGGCCAGCGGCAAGGTCGAGCTGGATGGCATCCAGGCCGAGCTGGACGCGATTGTGCTGGGCATTCCCAACCTGCCGGACGCGAGCGTACCGGTCGGTGCCGATGAGGATCACAACGTTGAAGTACGCCGTTGGGGAACTCCGCGCAGCTTCGACTTCGAGATCAAGGATCACGTGGCGCTGGGCGAGCTGAGCGGTGGCCTGGACTTCGAAACCGCCGCCAAGCTGTCGGGTGCCCGTTTTGCTCTGCTGCGTGGCCCGATCGCCCGTCTGCACCGCGCCCTGGCGCAGTTCATGATCAACCTGCACACCAGCGAGCACGGCTACGAAGAAGCCTACACCCCGTATCTGGTACAAGCCCCTGCGCTGCAAGGCACTGGCCAGCTGCCAAAGTTCGAGGAAGACCTGTTCAAGATCAGCCGCGAAGGCGAGGCCGACTTCTACCTGATCCCGACCGCCGAAGTGTCGCTGACCAACATCGTTGCTGGCGAGATTCTCGATGCCAAGCAGCTGCCGGTCAAGTTTGTCGCCCACACCCCGTGCTTCCGCAGTGAGGCCGGTGCCTCGGGTCGCGATACCCGTGGCATGATCCGTCAGCACCAGTTCGACAAGGTCGAGATGGTTCAGATCGTTGAGCCGAGCACGTCCATGGAAGCGCTGGAAGGCCTGACGGCCAACGCCGAGCGTGTTCTGCAAGCCCTGGAACTGCCATACCGCGTATTGGCGCTGTGCACGGGTGACATGGGCTTTAGCGCAGTCAAGACTTACGACCTGGAAGTCTGGGTACCGAGCCAAGACAAGTACCGCGAAATTTCCTCGTGCTCCAACTGTGGTGACTTCCAGGCGCGCCGTATGCAGGCACGCTGGCGCAACCCGGAAACCGGCAAGCCGGAGCTGGTCCACACCCTCAACGGTTCGGGCTTGGCAGTCGGTCGTACCCTGGTAGCGGTGCTGGAAAACTACCAGCAAGCTGATGGTTCGATCCGTGTACCCGAGGTGCTCAAGCCGTACATGGGTGGCCTGGAGGTCATCGGCTAAATGGAATTTCTGCCGCTGTTCCACAAGCTACGCGGCAGCCGTGTGCTGGTTGTCGGCGGCGGCGAGATTGCCCTGCGCAAATCGCGTCTGCTGGCCGATGCCGGCGCGCTGCTGCGGGTGGTCGCGCCCGAGATCGAAGCGCAACTGGCCGAGTTGGTTCGGCACAGCGGTGGTGAAATCCTCAGTCGTGGCTATCAGCCCGGTGACCTCGACGGTTGCCAGCTGATCATTGCCGCTACCGATGACCAGGCGCTCAATGCCCAGGTCTCGAAGGATGCCCATCAGCGCTGCGTACCGGTCAATGTCGTTGATGCGCCAGCCCTGTGCTCGGTGATCTTCCCGGCTATCGTCGACCGCTCGCCCTTGGTGGTTGCGGTGTCCAGCGGCGGCGATGCGCCGGTGCTGGCACGGCTGATCCGGGCCAAGCTGGAAACCTGGATTCCAGCCGCCTATGGCGAACTGGCCGGGCTCGGTGCGCGCTTTCGCCACACGGTCAAGGCGCTCTACCCGGACGTCAATCAGCGTCGCGGCTTCTGGGAAGATGTCTTCCAGGGCCCGATCGCCGAGCGGCAACTGGCCGGGCAGGGGGCTGAAGCCGAGCGCTTGCTACAAGCCAAGATTGACGGTGCCAGCTATCAAGCGCCAGGTGAGGTGTATCTGGTGGGTGCAGGTCCGGGTGACCCGGACTTGCTGACCTTCCGTGCCTTGCGCTTGATGCAGCAGGCCGATGTGGTGCTCTACGACCGCTTGGTGGCGCCGGCGATCATCGAGTTGTGCCGCCGTGATGCTGAACGCATTTACGTTGGCAAGCGCCGCGCCGACCATGCCGTGCCACAGGAGCAGATTAATCAGTTGCTGGTTACCCTGGCCCGTCAGGGCAAGCGCGTGCTGCGTCTCAAGGGCGGTGACCCGTTTATCTTTGGCCGTGGTGGCGAAGAGATCGAAGAACTGGCCGAGCAGGGCATCCCGTTCCAGGTCGTGCCGGGGATCACCGCTGCCAGTGGCTGTTCGGCGTACGCCGGGATTCCCCTGACTCACCGTGATTACGCGCAGTCAGTGCGATTTGTCACCGGCCACCTCAAGGACGGTACCAGCAACTTGCCGTGGAATGACCTGGTCGCCCCGGCGCAGACGTTGGTGTTCTACATGGGACTGGTCGGCTTGCCGACCATCTGTGCGGAGCTGATTCGTCATGGTCGTGCTGCTGATACACCGGCAGCGCTGGTGCAGCAGGGCACTACGCCGAACCAGCGGGTGTTTACCGGCACCTTGGCTGATCTGCCAACCTTGGTGGCTGAACACGAAGTGCATGCGCCAACTTTGGTGATCGTCGGTGAAGTGGTTCAGTTGCGTGAGAAACTGGCCTGGTTCGAAGGCGCTCAGTAACGCCGGGCTGTGTTGCAGCCATCGTCAGCAACGCTGGTTCCCACAGTAAGTCTTGACCTCAGACGCTGTGGGAACCGGTACCCTGTTATTTTTCAGCCTTGTTCCAGATCCCCTTTCCAGTTAACCGTTCGCGGTCATGTCCCTGGGTAAAGTCCTGCAATGGCCCTTTAGGCACAATCCCGTTCGGATTGATGGTCTTGTGGCTCATGTAGTAGTGCTTCTGGATATGCTCGAAGTTCACCGTCTCGGCCACCCCCGGCCACTGGTACAGCTCGCGTAGCCAGTTCGACAGGTTCGGATAGTCGGCCAGGCGCCGTAAGTTGCATTTGAAGTGCCCGTGATACACCGCATCGAAGCGAATCAACGTGGTAAACAAGCGCCAGTCGGCCTCGGTCAGGAACTCACCGGCCAGATAGCGTTGTTCACCCAGATGTTTTTCCAGGCAGTCCAGTTCGGCAAACACTTCATCAAAAGCCTGCTCGTAGGCCTGCTGTGAGGTGGCGAAGCCTGCGCGGTACACACCGTTGTTGATCGCCGGGTAGATCCGCTCGTTGAGCGCCTCGACCTGGGCTTGCAGCGGTGCGGGGTAGAGGTCCAGTTGATTGCCGGTCAAGTCATCGAACGCGCGGTTGAAGATGCGGATGATTTCCGCAGATTCGTTGTTGACGATGCGCTGTTCCTGTTTGTCCCACAGCACGGGCACCGTGACTCGGCCACTGTAGTGCGGATCGTCACGGGTGTAGCGCTGGTGGAGGAAATCCAGGTGATCGATCTTGTCGCCGCTGGAGCCCTTGCTCTGGTCGAAGGTCCAGCCGTTTTCGCCCATCAGCCAGCTGACCACCGAGACGTCGATCAGGCTTTCCAGGCCCTTGAGCTTGCGAAAGATCAGGGTGCGATGGGCCCAAGGGCAGGCCAGCGACACGTAGAGGTGGTAGCGCCCGGCTTCGGCAGCCGGTAGCTGATTGTGCCGCTGCGTGCTTTCGCGCTGGAAGGCGCCGTCTTTGCTGCTTTCATACCACTGGTCATGCCAGCGTCCGTCGATCAACAGGCCCATGCTGAGCTCCTTGGCGATTCGTTCGAATATAGAACCCAGTGTACGGGCTTGAGTTCGAACGAATAGCGCAAAGTCTACGCCTGTTTAATCGACTTTATTGATGTATGCCAGACGCTGATCCCAATAGCCTTGTGCAACGGCGAAGGCGTCTTCGCGGTTGCGGCCCAGTCCACGCAAGGCCAGGGCCATGGTGGCAACCACGGCAAGCTCACCGTAACTGTCGCGGGCTTCGCCGCGCCACACCGTCAGCAAGTGCTGAGGATCAAGGCTCGCCGGTTTGACGTGGCGCTGAGCGGCCAGGGCTGGCCATTCTTCGTCCCAGTCAATGCCGTGGGCGGTGCCATACAGATGGCTGCCGCTGTCTGGATTGATCTCGATTTCGCCCCCATCGCCCTTGACCACGATCGCCGAGTCGCCAAGCAGTTGGCTTGCTTCACGATGCACGGCCTGGTAGCCGGGATGGAAGATGCTCTGCAGGCCACAGCGGGCGCCGAGCGGATTGAGTGCCCGGGCCAGGGAGTGAATCGGCGAGCGCAGGCCCAGGGTGTTACGCAGGTCGATCATCCGTTGCAGGCGTGGGGCCCAGTCGTGCAGCGGAATAAACGCCAGTTGCTGGCTGTCCAGAGCCTGCGCTACGGCATCCCAGCCACGACACAGCGGGATCTGCAACAGCTCCAGGACCTGTTCGCTATACAGCCGCCCAGCGGTGTGGGCGCCGCCGCCATGCATCAGGATGCGCACACCGTTGGCAGCCAGGCATTTGGCTGCCAGCAGGTACCAGGGTAAATGACGCTTCTTGCCAGCGTAGCTTGGCCAGTCCAGGTCTACGGCAATTGGCGGTGCCTGTAAGCGCTGCCGCAGGGCCTCGGTAAAGCCGGCCAGTTCTTCTGGGCTTTCCTCCTTGTGCCGCAGCAGCATCAGGAAGGCGCCCAGTTGGGTTTCCTCGACCTTGCCATCGAGCAGCATGCCCATGGCTTCACGCGCCTCTTCACGGCTTAGGCCGCGGGCACCGCGCTTGCCCTTGCCAAGGATGCGCACGAACTGGGCAAAGGGGTGTTCGGCTGGGGTTTCTAGGGTCAGCGGGCGCGGGTCGGTCATATGCAATTGGTCGGCTTCGGCAGGCCCGCAATCTTCGCGGCAAGTTTGGCGGGAGTGCCTTTGAACAGGCGGTTCAGGTTCATGCTGTTGCCTTTTTCCGGGCCCAGCTTGAGCGCGGTGTACTTGATCAGCGGGCGGGTCGCTGGTGACAGCTCGAACTCCTGGTAGAAGGCGCGCAGCAGAGTCAGCACTTCCCAGTGTTCAGGCGTCAGCTCCAGCTGTTCCTGGGCTGCCAGGGCCTGGGCGACTTCGTCGGACCAGTCCGCAAGGTCGACCAGGTAGCCGTCCTTGTCCAGGGCTATGGGGCGTTCGCCCACGGTCAGGGTCATCATAGCCAGCTGTTGACCTTGTCGTAGTCCAGTGACAAGGCGACAAACGCCGGGTAGTCGATGGTCTGAGTGTCAGTGCCAGTGCTGATGGCGCGGGCTTGCAGGTCTTCTTCAAGGGCAAACAGGCGGCCTTGCAGGTTGCTTGCTTGCAGGCTGGCGAGCGGCACGCTACCAGGCTGCAGGGCGTATACCGCATCGCCGCAGAGCAACACACCATCCGCACTGCCGAGCAGGCGCAGGCAACTGCTCAGGCGATTGTCACCGAAGGGGGAGTGGGCAATTACGTGCAAGGTGCTCATCAGAGGGTTACCACCTGGTCGAAACGGTCGATCAACGCCGCCAGCGCGGCATCATCCAGTACCTGCACCGGCAGGCTCAGAGCGTCCGCAGCCAAGCCGCGCTCTTGCAAGCTGCTGCTGGCGGCAAACAACTCTTCGACGCCGAACATCGGCAGGGCCTGCAGGTTGGCGGCGAGGTTTTTTTGCTGCACGTGCGCAGGTTGCTGTCCGGGCGCCAGCTGGAACACCCCATCATCGAGAAACAGCATGCCCAGCGGCAGGTCGAAGGCCCCTCCGGCCAAGGCGATATCCAACGCTTCTCGCGCCGATGGCCCGGCCCATGGGGCCTGACGGCTGATAATCAGCATAGATTTGGCCATTTCAATCGCCTCCAAAGCAAAGCAAGCGATCAGCGCTTTGCGCACCTTCGTGCAACTGGCCGAGCCCGGACAGCTCCCAAGGGGCTGGCAGGTTTACCGCCGGGCGCTTATAGCGTTGGGCTTCTTCGGCATTGAGCACACCACGGCGCAAGGCGGTAGCGATACACACCACGGCATCGAGGCTGTGCTCGCTGATAAAGCTGCGCCACTGGGCGGCGACGTCCAGCTCATCCTGTGGGGTGACCACATTGCTGGAGGCGCTGTGGACACCGTCTTGATAGAAAAACAGCCGGACAATTTCATGCCCAGCGGCCAGCGCTGCCTGGGCGAACAGCAAGGCACGTCGTGAGGAGGGCGCATGGGCCGGAGAAAAAACCGCAATGGCGAACTTCATGGAAGGCTCATTCAGCAAAACTGCGCCAATAATAAAGCAAAAAGCCCGCAGCAACATGCCGCGGGCTTTTCAGGAGGGAAGCAAGTGCCTTGTAACCCTTGTGGCAACTGGCATTACCAGCGATGGGCCGCAATGCAATGCGTCCCTAGCTCACTCAAGCTTTCTCTTTATGCTCCGGCAAGAACCAGTTCAACACCAACGCACAAATCCCCCCGGTAGCCACCCCCGACTCCAGCACATTGCGCAGCGCCGCTGGCATATGCGCGAGGAATTCCGGCACCTGCGCCACACCCAGGCCCAACGCCAGCGACACCGCAATAATCAACAGCGCCCGACGATCCAGGCTGATGCTGGCGAGAATATTGATCCCGGACGCCGCCACCGCGCCGAACATCACCATCGCCGCGCCACCGAGCACCGGCTCCGGCACGGCCTGGATCACCCCGGCAACACTGGGGAACAGACCGAGGATCACCAGCATGGCCGCAATCCAGATGCCGATGTGGCGGCTGGCGATACCGGTCAGTTGAATCACCCCGTTGTTCTGAGCAAAGATCGAGCTCGGGAAGGTGTTGAACATGCCGGCAAGCAGCGAGTTAGCACCGTTGACCAGTACTCCGCCTTTGATCCGTTGCATCCACAGCGGGCCTTCGACGGGCTGGCGTGAAACCTTACTGGTGGCGGTGACGTCACCAATGGCTTCCAACGAGGTCACCAGATAAATCACCAACATCGGAATGAACAGCGCCCAGGAGAAACCCAGGCCGAAATGCAGCGGCATCGGCACCTGGAACAGCTCGGCCTGGTGCATGCCGGTGAAGTCCAGGCGGCCCAGATAGCCGGCCAGGGCATAACCGACCGCCAGTGCAATGACAATCGCGCAACTGCGCATCCACACCACGGGAATACGGTTAAGCACCACAATAATCGCCAGTACCACACCCGACAGCAGCAGGTTCTCGCCATTGGCGAAGGTGCCGTTGCTCATGGCGCCAAAACCACCGCCCATGCTGATCAGACCGACCTTGATCAGGGTCAGGCCGATCATCAGCACCACGATACCGGTCACCAGCGGTGTGATCAGACGTTTAACGAACGGCAGAATGCGCGAAATGCCCATCTCGACAAACGAGCCGGCAATCACCACACCGAAAATCGCCGCCATGACCGCTTCCACCGGCGTACCTTGCTTGACCATCAGCGCGCCGCCAGCGATCAGCGGCCCGACAAAGTTGAAACTGGTGCCCTGGACAATCAGAAGCCCGGCGCCGAACGGCCCGAAGCGTCGGCATTGAACAAAGGTCGCGATCCCGGAAATCACCAACGACATCGACACAATCAGGTTGGTGTCGCGCGCTGACACCCCCAGCGCCTGACAGATCAACAGCCCCGGCGTCACGATCGGCACAATGATCGCCAGCAGATGCTGCAGCGCGGCCAGCATGGCAATCAGCGGCCGCGGCCGATCCTCAAGGCCGAGAACCAGTTCATTGACCTGCGCAGGTGCGCCGGGCCCTTGCTCGATTGAACTCATGGGAATGCTGCCCCGGAAGAAAAAAGGAGCGCATTCTACGGGGCTATGGCCATTTGCGGTAGTAATTACGGCTTCCGCCGTTTTTGCGGGAGTGGGCGGGCCCTAAAAGCCTCTCCCACAAAAAAGCCCGCCGAAGCGGGCTCTTTCATAATCTACCTGCCGGAAACCAGATCAGTCATCCCGACCCATCAGGCCGAACAGCTGCAGCAGGCTGACGAACAGGTTGTAGATCGACACATACAGGCTGACGGTCGCCATGATGTAGTTACGCTCGCCACCGTGAATGATCGCGCTGGTCTGGAACAGAATACACACCGACGAGAACAGCACGAAACCGGCGCTGATCGCCAGCTGCAGGCCGCTGATCTGGAAGAACAGGCTAGCCAGCACCGCGCCCATCAGCACGAAGAAACCGGCGGTGATGAAACCACCGAGGAAGCTCATGTCCTTGCGGGTAATCAGCACATAGGCCGACAGACCACCGAACACCAGCGCGGTCATCGCGAAGGCCGAGCTCACTACTTCAGCGCCACCGGCCATGCCCAGGTAACGGTTGAGAATAGGGCCGAGGATAAAGCCCATGAAACCGGTGAGGGCGAAGGTCGACACCAAGCCCCAAGCCGAATCGCGCAGCTTGTTGGTGAGGAAGAACAGGCCGTAGAAGCCGATCAGCACCACGAAAATGTTCGGGTAGCCGACGCGCATCTGCTGCGCGATGAAAGCCATGACGCCACTGAAGGCGAGGGTGATAGCCAGCAAACCGTACGTATTGCGCAGGACCTTGCTGACCTCCTGCTGCTCGACCTGCTGGCCGTGATTGACGGCGTAATCCTGTTCGCGCATGGCGACACTCCTGTGGGTTTGAAACGTTCAGATGCAAAGATCATAACAGAGCTTGGCAAACCAGCTACACAGAGAGTTTGACAGCTTGTTTCATTTCGGTATTATGGCGCCCGCAATACGAGGAAGCGTGGCCGAGTGGTTTAAGGCAACGGTCTTGAAAACCGTCGATGGGCAACTATCCTAGAGTTCGAATCTCTACGCTTCCGCCATATTCAAAGCCCTGATTATTCAGGGCTTTTTGCGTTTCTGGGGCATAGAAAAATCACCCATGGGAACACCCTTGGGAACGCCAAAAGTCCATCGCTTCCAGTTCGTTTTGTAATCGCTTCCAAAACTTTCGCTATTTGGATGGCTTCGCGATGGCTCCAACCCTCCGATAAACGCGCTCCGTAATGTCGCCTTTGGTATGCCCCAATAGCAGACTGGCGTCCTCGATGTCCTTGATTTCGGAAGCTGCCTTCGGGCGGATATCGCGGAACTGGAACTGGGCGATCCGTGCAGCCAGAAGGCTGTCCCCGGCTTCGAGTGCTGCCGACTTGGCAAGGTCCCTTGCTTCATCCCAGCGGTTGCGCAGCATTGGCGCCGACATCCGTTTCCCTCGATCACTGACAATCAGATAGCTCGAACTGTGCTGCTGGTTGCGCGCGGCCATCTGGGTGATTAGCGTGCCCAGGCTGTTGGCAATGCCATCTACTGCCAACATGATCCTGAGCTTTTTCTGGGTCTTGTTCTGTTGGACGACCAGGTAATCACCCTCGATATCGTCTCTTCTCATCACCAGTACGTCCGCTGGACGCTGGCCAGTCAAATACGCCAGGTCCATGGCGTCCTTCAGTTCCGGCACCGCCTTCCGGTAGACCGCATTCCACACAGTGTCATTGGCATAAAAGTCGCGGGGCTTCTCTTTATTCTTCCGCACGCCCTGGCACGGGTTCTCCTTCGCAGTGAGACCCCACTCCCGAGCCATGTTGAAAACGTGGGAGAGGGTAGCCAGCTCCCGATTGGCGCGCACCTTGGCGCTCCGTTTGTCTCGGTACTGAGCGACCAGCGCTGGGGTTATCGCATCGATGGGCGCCTCGTCGAAGAACGGCCGCAATTGGCGCAGTTCCGCCAGGTTGTCCTTCTGCGTGCGTGCGCCTTTCTTGGGAATGATGTCTCGTTCGTACCTATCGAAAATGGCTTTCATGATCCGTAGGTCCTGCGGCTTTTCCTTTGCCTCAAGCTCGGCCCACTTCAGTCGGGCTTGGTCTAGATCCGTGCCAAGCGATATCTCCTTCCCCGATTTGTCCAGGTAGAAGTAGCTGATCCATTCCTTGCCTGACTGCTTCTTGCTCTTGCTGGTGCGCTTGCGGCGGTACATGTTGGGCGGCAGATCCCTGTTTTCCTTGCTCCTGGGTCGCATTTCACTTCACTCGCGAAAAGTCTGGGGTCCATGCCGGGGTTGGCATTGGTGGTGGCGTCACAGGCATGACTTCAAGGGTCACGTCCAGTTTCATACGGGCATACTGCCGGCCAACCAGTGGTCGGCCACCGCGGCTTTCGACGAAGTGCCATTGGCGCTCTTCAAGCCAGCGGCGCTGGTAGCCCCTGGCCTTGTAGCCGGTCAGCTCGGCCAGTTATTTCTCCGAGAGAATTTCGGTTTCCATGGAATAGGCTCCACGCCGCGCATGGCGGCAGAGGTGGGGAGGGGTTAGGCGATTAGCACGTCACGGACAACTTCCCAGAGCTGGGCCGGGGTCCACTGGTATCGATCGAAGTCGGTGTCGGGCTCAGTCCGGTGGTACTCATAGGCCAGAGTGTTGTAGTCGTTTCCGGCCTCGATCTTGTGCGTTAAGTCGTGCACCAGGTCCGCCCTACCATCCGGCGTCCATGGCCGGCCGCCACCGGAAGTGCGCTTGCCTTCGTGCAGATAAAGTACGAACTCGCCCCCTGGATTGCTGACCAGGTTGTAGCAGTGGTTGATCTGGGTGCCAACCAGAACGCGCGACATGAAGTTGAAGCGATGGTCGTGGATGGCTGAATGCTCGAAACAGCTGCGCCGCGGCAGCGCTGGGTGCCAAACGTGCAGGCGCTGGCTGCCCTGCAGCTGGACCTGCACAAAGCCCAATTCTCAATAATGGCCCGGATGATCTTCTCGGGTAACTTGAGGAAGCAGAGATCGCAGTTTCCCAAGTCGGAGTCGATGCCAAGGTCGATCAGCTGGCGCGCCCAGAAGCTGTTCACGTCGGCCTTCAGCACGCCCGCGTGATACATGGGTGTCACGTTCTCCCACCGGTTACCGCCTTTCTCGTTGGCAGCCATCATGCGGTGGTAGCGCCGCGGCTTGTCTGCCCGGATGCCGACCATCTGATCCCACTCGCCTTCATCGTTGGTCCAGCCAATCGACTTCAGGTAGCGGTGCATGGTCCTGATTTTCAGCTCGACAGTGCAGAACCTGGTCACCGGGTTGGGCAGATACTTGCGCTTGCGGATGACCGCTTCGAACGGCTCTCCATCCCGGCTGCAGGTGTCGAAGTCCACCACGGCGAAGCCCTGTTCATTGTCGCGATACTCCAGCCAGGTGATCGGCGCCGCCCAGCGCTCGGCGCACTCGCGGACGAACTCCAGGGTTGCGGGGTGCTCCTTACCGCTGTTGGCGAAAAGTACGAGCAGGTCGCTCAGGTCATCGTTGTGGTCGAGCACCTGGCGCAGCATGTAAGCGCTGGTGCGGCCGCCTGAAAAACTCAGGACAGTCTTGCTGCGCAGGCGATATGGAGACATAGGTGATCCTTGCCGAGCTCGACTAGAGTTTGTGGGTTGAGAGGAGGGTGAAGCGATGCTGAAAGCCACCGAAGACATGCGATGGATGTCTGATTTTTACGAGTACATCGATTGCCTATCTGTGCAGCGGGCGTTTGCGCTATTGATTGGAATTTTTACTTGCTCGAAGAAGGTTACCTGCGGTCGTAAAGCTCAAGGTGAAGTCCGAACAGTAGGGCTCGAAGTGAACGGTGAATGTTGGTTTACGATAATGCCAGCCAAAGAGTGGCTGACATTCCAGTGGCGGCCACCTGTGACCAACAAGGACAACTACAACCCAGACAAAGTGAGGGCGGAGTTCCCTGGTAGCTTCACTGATACTGCCCAAGCTGCTCACTGGTCGGTGAAGATCACATCTATTGAGGAGGCGTTGTCTCTCCTGGGGGTACTCGGCTTCGATTGATCCTCACCGCGGTGGCGTGATTCGTTGAATAGGAGTGTTATGCTTTGACGCTTACTAGGCAGGGAGAGCTGTGATGGGGCTGTGGGAACCAGTCAGAGCGTTTGGCTCACGATTAGCGGCGACGAAAACACGAACTGCATCATTCGCAGGGCTCGCGATTTGGATAGTTTTCCTGCGGTACGGAGAGCCATCTGCGTCATTGGTCATGTTTTCCATGCCGCTCGGAATTGCACTATTTGCCATGGGACCACTGGAACTAATTCCAGGTCATTGGTACAGGCTAAATTTCTTAGTCAATGCCATGGCCACCTGCTTATTTTTTGCCAGCATGATGTTCGCGGTGGTGGCAATTGCTTTTGAACTTCCTTTGAGCAAGAGCGAAGGATCGATCTTTTGCCTTGTCTGCTGGGCTTTACTGCTGGTTGCTTTCTATAGCGCGCTCCCTTGGATGAAGCGGTCGCCTTTTCACCGATTAAGCGAGAATCGTTTGGCGTACAGTCCCCCGAAAGATATGCCAAAAGCTAAGCAGGAATGAGGTGTAGTGGTCTAGGCACTGTACGAAAAGAGATGTCGCAAACACCGCATGGAACAAGCCAGCGAGACCATAGCGGCATAGCTTTTC
>NZ_JBNPJT010000019.1:0-90253 GCF_050312595.1 Pseudomonas sp. UM16
ACACCCGGCAGGTCGGCAGGTACTTCCATTTTGCGTGCAGTGTTGCAGTTGGGCAGCAAACGTATGTTGTATTCAGCAACGCAGTATTGGTCAGGGTTGCTCATTGCAGACCCCGCTTGTGCGTGTTGACGAGAAAGTGCACGGCAAGCAGCAGGTTGAACAGCGCCGGGCTATTTTCTGGCGCGAGCTGATGCCGAACGCCACTGTAGGTAGCAGGGTTAGGTCCTTTAACATCTGTACTCCGAGGGAAATGCAGCCCTGTTGCACTGGAAAGAAAATCAAGGCGAGAGCGAACGAAAGCGTGGATTGAATCCGTTGGTATGCGCGCTGTATGCCAGGCGTGATCTGAGTTTGGTGTAGGAATTTGGTTTTTAACGTGTGGGATATTTCGCTTTGTGGGTGCGGTAGCGCGTAGCGGGATCTTCTGCCACGGTGAACTGCAAAGCAGTCGCAGTCTGCGCAAGCCCTCGATAAACTCCGGGCATGAACCTCGACACCCGTATCAAATTTCGCCATCTGCTGTGCTTTCTCGAAATCGCCCGCCAGGGCAGTTTCGCCAAAGCCGCTGATGCCATGGCAATCAGTCAGCCGGCCATTTCCAAAACCCTCAAGGAGCTCGAAGAGCTGCTGCAAACGCGGCTGTTCGAGCGCAATAAGCAAGGGGTCGAGCTGACCCCGGCCGGCGTGCGTTTCATGCGCTACGCCGGGCCCAGCGTGCAGGCGCTGCGTGAGGGTGTGAGCAGTGTGCGCGGCGAAGAGCATGCGCCACCACAGGTGCGCATCGGTGTGCTGTCGACGGTGGAAAGCCTGCTGATGCCAGAGGTGCTCTGCCGTCTGCATCAACGTCATGACGCCCTGGTGGTCAGCGTTGCCACGGGCCCGAGTGCGCACTTGCTGGCGCAACTGCATGTCGGCGACTTGGATTTGGTGATCGGGCGCATGACCGACAGTCCGCAGATTCAGGGCTTGTTGTTCGAGCACCTGTACAGCGAATCGATGTCGTTGGTGGTACGCCCTGGGCATCCTTTGCTCGCCCGTCAGCCCGTTGAGCGCAGTCAGCTCGGGCGCTATCCGCTGGTGCTGCCGTTGGCCGGCACGACCATCCGCAAGCATGCCGACAGCCTGTTCGTGCAATGCGCCATCGAGCAACCGGCGCAGCGCCTGGAAACCCTCTCACCGGCCCTGAGCCGACGTTATGTGCAAAGCAGTGACGCGGTGTGGATCGCGCCCCGTGACGCCGTACGCATTGATCTGGGGCGCGGTGAGTTGTGTGAGTTGAACCTGGGCGTGCAAGAACCGGGCGGTTCAGTGGGCATCTGCAGCAACGCCGCTTTACCGCTGAGTTTGCCCGCGCGTTGGTTGTGCGAGGTGCTGCGCGAAGTGGCCGGGCAGTACCGCGATGGCAGCTATCCATGAAATCTTCATGAACTTACAAACAGCTACAAAACCTGCACGGGGAAGTTGCTCAAGTGCGTTGTCCCGTCAATACTGGCCACTGGCTGCAGCTTTGTATGAAGAACCGTTTACTTGGCTGAACTTATCCGGCTTTTCTTGCTCCTATGCCGGTAGCCATTGGTCGTGGCCGCCTGATAAGCTCGCGGCTTTACTCGATTGCCCTATTGGCGCATGAACAAGGAAATAGCATGAAACAGCATCGGTTGGCGGCTGCGGTTGCCCTGGTTGGTCTGGTCCTGGCGGGTTGCGATTCGCAGACCAGCGTCGAGCTCAAGACTCCGGCACAGAAAGCCTCCTACGGTATTGGCCTGAACATGGGCAAGAGCCTGGCTCAGGAAGGCATGGACGACCTTGATTCAAAAGCTGTTGCTCAAGGCATCGAAGATGCTGTCGGCAAGAAAGAACAGAAAATCAAGGACGAAGAACTGGTCGAAGCCTTTGCAGCCCTGCAAAAGCGCGCTGAAGAGCGCCTGGCCAAGATGAGCGAAGAGTCGGCTGCCGCCGGCAAGAAGTTCCTTGAAGAAAACGGCAAGAAAGCCGGTATCGTCACCACCGCTTCGGGCCTGCAGTACGAAGTGATCAAGAAGGCCGACGGTGCTCAGCCAAAGCCGACTGACGTAGTGACGGTTCACTACGAAGGCAAGTTGATCGACGGCAAGGTCTTCGACAGCTCGGTTGAGCGTGGTAGCCCGATTGACCTGCCGGTCAGCGGCGTGATCCCAGGTTGGGTCGAAGGCCTGCAACTGATGCACGTTGGCGAGAAGTACAAGCTGTACATCCCGTCCGACCTGGCCTACGGCGCCCAGAGCCCGAGCCCGATGATCCCGGCCAACTCGGTTCTGGTTTTCGAACTGGAACTGCTAGGCATCAAGGATCAGGCCAAGCCTGACGCTGACGCCGATACCGCTGCCGAGTAATTCGCTCGCGGTATTTGACAACGCCCCGTCTCGACGGGGCGTTGTCGTTTCTGAAACCGGCTCGAACCCTGCAGGTTAGCAACGGTCTGAAAAGCTGCACCTGATGCAGAAAAGGTGCAGGATAAACAAAACGTTTGCGCGATTGAAACAGGTGTGTAAAAAACGCCCGATTTAAGCCCGGCCCTTGTAGGGCGGGCGCCTTGAGCTCTAAAAGTAGCTCTGTTCACAAGGTTATCCACAATAATTGTGGATAACCTTTCCCTGGTTGGTCCCTGGAGGCTATATGAAAGCACCGTGGAGTTTCGCCCGCTTTCTGCCCCTGGCCGAGCGCCTGCTCAGCCGGGGCCGTCTGCCGGCCCTGATTTTTGCCGTGGCACGCAAAGGGCCACGGCTGGGCAGGTTGCGTGAAGACGTGCGTTTGATGCAGGCCTTGTGCCTGGCCTGGTGGCGTGGCGAATACCGTTCGATCAGCCCCAAAGCACTGGTGACGGTAGTGGCCGGGCTGCTGTATTTCGTCAGCCCCCTGGACGCCATCCCCGACTGGTTGCTGGGCGTGGGCTTTCTCGATGACATCGCGGTGCTGGCCTGGGTGATGAAGGCTGTGTCGAATGAACTGGCTGCCTTCAATACCTGGCGCAACCGTCAGGCACCGGAAAAACTGCGCGTGGTCGAGCGCTTGCCTGCGACCCCTGAAGCCCTGCGATTGGAACAACCCAAAGGCTAATTACATCCGCTCCCTGCACACCCTTGTTGGCTGGTAATATAATTGGCATAAGGATTATGCCTACCGATTACATATCGTAATCCTACAAGGGGGTTGTAATGGGTATTCAGGTCATCAGCCGGGACGGTCAACCCGAGTATGCGGTTGTACCCTGGGAGCAGTACCAGGCACTACTGAAGGCGGCCGGCCAACGTGAGTCAGCTGTCGTCGACAACACACAAACCACCCCTCAAGAAAGCGCCAGCTTGCCGTGTTTCAGCGAGTTGGCGCGTTTGCGTGAAGGCAAGGGGCTGGCGCCAGAGCAGTTGGCGCGTAGCGTTGGCATCAGCCCGGTGTACCTGGCGCTGATTGAAAGTGGTGAGCGCCAGCCGGATGCCGCGATTCGCCGCAGTCTGGCCTGGGAATTGGGTGTCGCAGGCTGGAGCGAGCCGTCGTGAGCAGTGTCAGGATCAGCCGCCAGCACTGGGATGGCTTGCTTGGTGAATTGGACTTGGCCCGCCGCCAACGTCATCTGCTGACCTATCGTGCATTGCTCGAGCGCCTGCAGTTGCCAAGCCCGGCCATGCAGACCCTGACCGCAGCGCTGGAGCATCTGGCGGCGCTCGATGCCCGTGCTGAGCAGCCGCTGCGCAGTTCATTGGTGATCAGCCAAGGCGCCAGCCGTTTGCCACGCACCGGTTTTTTCGAGTGCGTAGAACGTCTGGGGCGGTTTTCCGGGCCGTCGGATGGCATGGCCGCCGCTTCCTGGCATGCATCGGAAGTGGTGCGGGTGTTCGAGTACAGCTACCCGGAAAAAGAAGAGGCCTGAGGCTTATCAGGACTAGGTCGGGCTTAGGGTCGGGGGCTATCCATTCAATGTGGCGATGCTGCTGGCCCCTTCCGCCTTTACGGCGGCCTACTTTTTCTTGGAAAAAGTAGGCAAAACCGCTAGCTCCTGCATACGGCCTGACACGGCCTCGATGCCATCGCCGGCAAGACCAGCACCCAAAACATTTTCCCGGGATTACGTGAAAAACCAAAAAAGGGACTGAGGCCAACGGCGCTCAGTCCCTTTTTTCACGACAGAATGGTGACTGTTTAATGACTCAATAGCGGCACAGTCACATTATTTTGCCATCACCGTTTTACGGGTTGTTTTTCGCCACGGCCGAATTTAGCCCCAGGTAGTCAAGCAAGATTCGCCCGGACTCCGTCAGGTAGGCATCGTCTTCCGGTTTGGTGTCGTCCGGCTCAACCGGCAGGGCGTCTTCGTCTTCCTTTTTCAGTTCCTTGAGCGGCTCTTCGCCCTTTGCCTTGCGTCGGGTGTTTTCCAGTGCCAGTTGCTTGCTTTCAATGTCGGCATGCTGGGCACGGCGTTCGGCTTCATTGAGGCTGACGGTCTTCTCGTTCATCAGCTTCTGGGTCAGCGCCAGGCGGTCGCGGATATACACGAACTCCGGGTCCTTGGCAGTGCGGCTGTCGTGACGCGCCTTGAGCTGGGCCAGGTACGGTTTGAACGGATCAACCGCAGGCTTGATTGCCGGGCGGATGGTGTCCCACGGCATGGCTTCAGGCAGCGCGCTCTCGCCAATTTCCTTGGTGTCGATGATCGACGGGTAGTCGATGTCCGGCAGTACGCCCTGATGCTGGGTGCTCTGCCCGGAGACACGGTAGAACTTGGCCAGGGTCAGCTTCAGTTCGCCATGGTTAAGCGGCTGGATGGTTTGCACGGTGCCTTTGCCGAAGGTCTGGCCGCCAAGGATCAGCGCACGGTGATAGTCCTGCATGGCACCGGCGAAAATCTCCGACGCCGAGGCCGATAGGCGGTTAACCACCAAGGCCAGCGGGCCTTTGTAGAAGGCCCCGGTGTTTTCGTCTTCGAGCACGTCGACACGGCCATCGCTGTTGCGTACCAGCACCGTTGGGCCCTTGTCGATGAACAGGCTGGTCAGTTCAGTGGCTTCCTGCAGGGAACCGCCGCCGTTGTTGCGCAGGTCGATGACCACGCCGTCGACTTTTTCCTTCTGCAGTTCGGTGAGCAGCTTCTTCACGTCGCGGGTAGTGCTCTTGTACTCTGGATCGCCGGCACGGAAGGCCTTGAAGTCCAGGTAGAAGGCGGGGATTTCGATGATGCCAAGCTTGTAGTCGCGGCCATCCTGCTTGAGTTTGAGCACCGATTTTTTCGCCGCCTGCTCTTCAAGCTTCACCGCTTCACGGGTGATCGGCACGATCTTGGTGGTCTGGTCGTTTGGCGCGTTGCTCGCCGGAATCACTTCCAGGCGCACCACCGAGCCCTTCGGCCCGCGGATCAGCTTGACCACTTCATCCAGGCGCCAGCCGATTACGTCGACCATTTCCTTGTCGCCCTGGGCAACACCGATGATCTTGTCGGCCGGGGCCACTTGCTTGGTCTTGGCGGCGGGGCCGGCCGGGACCAGGCGCACGATCTTGACCTGATCGTTGTCGCTTTGCAGGACGGCACCGATACCTTCGAGCGACAGGCTCATGTTGATATCGAAGTTTTCCGCGCTGTCTGGCGACAGGTAGTTGGTGTGCGGGTCGTAGGACTGCGCGAAAGTGTTGATGTAGGTCTGGAAGATGTCTTCGGCGCGGGTTTGGTCCAGGCGCGAGAGCTGGTTCTTGTAGCGCTTGGTCAGCAGTTCCTGGATTGCCTTGGGCTCTTTGCCGGCAATTTTCAGACGCAGCACTTCATCTTTGACACGTTTGCGCCACAGGTCGTCGAGTTCAGCCTGGTTCTTGACCCACGGGGCGTCCTTGCGGTCGACCAGCAGGGTTTCCTTGGTGGTGAAGTCGAAGTTATCGACGCCCTTGTTCAGCTCAGCCAGGGCGAAGTCCAGACGCGATTTGACCCGGTCCAGGTAGCGCTTGTAGATGGTGAAGCCGGGGTCGAGATTGCCGCTTTTGAGGAAATCGTCGAACTGGGTCTTCCACTTGTCGAACTCGGCGATATCGCTGGCCAGGAAATAGCTGCGTGCCGGATCGAGCAGCTTGATGTAGCTGTCGTAGATAATCACCGAGCGCGCATCGTTGAGCGGCGGCTTGCTGTAGTGGTGGCGCTTGAGCAGCTCGACCACGTTGAGGCTGGCGACCACTTCATCGCGATCTGGCTGGAGTTTATCCCAGCTGTTGGCGGCCCATGCATTGCCTGCCAACGGCAGACTGCCCAGGCCGATCAACAGTGCGAGGGTGGTGCTTGGCAAAAAATGCTTCATGCTGATTCGACGTAGGGACAATTGATCACGCATATTAGGCCGTCTTTGAATTCGCCGGTTCCATCAGAACCGGACGCATAATGCAAAAAGCCCGGGGCTACAGCACCCGGGCTCAGTCATGACTCAACTATGGAGGCACTGTGAAGGCATTGCAAGGCGTTGACGGACATGTGGAGTGGGTTGCGACGACAAGTCCAACCTGCGATATCGGTCAAGTACGAATTCGCGTGGCCGCCGCCGGCCTCAATCGTGCCGATCTGCTGCAGCGTGCCGGGCTGTACCCGCCACCGCCGGGGGCCAGCGAATTTCTTGGACTGGAATGCGCCGGGGTGATCACTGAAGTCGGCGCTGGCGCCTCCTGGCAGCTTGGAGACCGGGTCTGCGCACTGCTGGCCGGTGGCGGTATGGCCGAGGACGTGGTGGTTGATGCACGTCATGTGCTGCCGGTGCCGGAAGGCCTGAGCCTGCACGAGGCCGCGGCAATTCCCGAGGTGTACGCCACGGCCTGGCTCAACGTGTTCCAGCTGGCCGGGCTGAAGCCGGGCGAGAAGGTCCTGTTGCATGCTGGCGCCAGTGGCGTGGGTTCGGCGGCGATCCAGCTGTGCAAGGCGTTTGGCAGCCCGTGCTGGGTCAGCGTCGGCTCGGCCGAACGCTTGGCCTACTGTGAAGAACTGGGGGCCAGCGCAGGCGTGGTGCGCGGTGATGACCTCAACGGCTTGAACGACTTTGGGCCCTTCGACGTGATTCTCGACCCGGTCGGGGCCAGTTACGCTGAACTCAACCTCAAGTTGCTCGCCCGTGACGGGCGCTGGGTGATCATCGGCTTGATGGGCGGACGCAAGGCAGAACTGGATCTGGCGCAGGTGCTGGCCAAGCGCGTGCAGGTGATCGGCTCGACGCTGCGCACCCGTGATGATCAGTTCAAGGCAGATCTGCTCAGCGATTTACGCCAGCAGGTCTGGCCGTTGTTCAGCGAAGGCCGACTCAAGCCGCAACTGGCCAAGGCGTTCGCGGTCAAGGATGCCGAAGCTGCATTTGCCGAGCTGGCAAGTAATCAGGTATCGGGCAAGCTGGTGTTGGTGATCGACGACAGCCTGGTTTAACTCACGACTGTAGGAGCGGATGAGTCCGCTCCTACCAAATGGACGGCCCTTCAGGACCAGGAGTGGATCGGCCAGCCGTTCTTCTCGGCATGCTCACGCAGTACCGGATCCGGATTGACCACATGCGGGTAGTCTACTTTCACTAACAGCGGCAGGTCGTTACGCGAGTCGGAATAGAAACTCGCGCCTTCCAGGTTTTCCTCTTCCTGATCCAGCCATTCCAGCAGGCGGGTGATTTTGCCTTCGCGGTAGGTCAGCACACCGGTGGTCTTGCCGCTGTACACGCCATGAGCGACCTCCAGTTCGATGCCAAGTATTTCATCGATGCCCAAGCGCTCGGCAATGGGCCGGACCAAATGTGTGCCGGACGCCGAAATCACCAGAATCCGGTCGCCTGCCTTGCGGTGAGCGGCGATGGTTCGCGTTGCGTCGCTGAAAATGATCGGTTCGATAAAATCTTCCACCCACGGCCCGACCAGATGATCGACTTCTTCCGGTGTCCGCCCGATCAGCGGCTCCAGACTGAAGGCCATATAGTCCTCCATTGCCAAATGCCCCTTGCCATAGGCGTCCATCAGCTCGCGGTCGCGACGCAGGAAAGATTCGCCGTCGACCCAGCCAAGACGGGCCATCTGCTCGCTCCACAGTGAGGCGCAGTCGCCGTGGATCAGGGTTTCATCCAGATCGAAAATCGCTAGTGCCATGTTCAGAAAAACTCCTGTGCAACCCTCAGGCGACTTCGCAGAGGGCGGTGGGATCGATCGACAAGAATACGCGCTGGCCATCGGGGTGCAGATCGGCGGACGAGCGGTTGAGCACATCGACCAGCAATTCTACCCCGCGTGCTTCGATCCGGTAGCGGATCACGTTGCCGAGCAGGCTGTGGCTGCGCACCTGGCCTTCCAGTTCGCCATTGAGGCTCAGGACAATCGCTTCCGGGCGGATCGCCAGACGGCTGTTCACCGGGCGCTGCAGCAAGCGGCTGGCACTGTGGGCGTCGAGCAGGTTGTAGTTGCCGATAAAACCTGCGGCGAATACATCCACAGGTGCGGTGTAGAGCGTTTCGGCATCGCCACTTTGAACAATGCGGCCTTGGTTCATCAGAAAGATACGATCGGACAGGGTCAGCGCCTCTTCCTGGTCATGAGTGACGAAGATGGTGGTCAGGCCCAGCTCGCGCTGGATCTGGCGGATCTGTTCGCGCAGGTGCTTGCGAATCCGGGCATCGAGCGCCGATAACGGTTCATCGAGCAGCAGCAAGCGCGGTCGGGTCACCAGCGAGCGTGCCAGCGCCACCCGCTGGCATTGGCCACCGGATAGCTGATGCGGATAGCGACTGGCGAAGTCTTGCAACTCTACCAGTTGCAACACCTCGCGCACCCGGTTACGGCTGTCATCGGCATTGACCTTTTGCATGCGCAGGCCAAAGGCGACGTTCTGTTCCACGGTCATGTTGGGAAACAGCGCGTAGCTTTGGAACACCATGCCGATGCCACGCTTTTGCGGGCTCAGTGGCACCAGGTCGTTGCCGTCGAGGAGAATCTTGCCGCTGTCGACCGCCGTCAGGCCGGCGATGCAGCGCAGCAGGGTGGACTTGCCACAGCCGGAGGGCCCGAGCAGGGTGACGAATTCGCCGCGCTGGATTTCGCAGTTGATGTCATTGAACACCGCGCTGGCGCCATAGCTCTTTTGCAGATTCTGTACGCTGACAAAGCTCATATCAGGACTTGTCCTTGTTCAGGCGGTTAGCTGCCCACGTCAGCACCAGCACGAAGAAAAAATAGGAAATCACCAGGGCACTGTTGAAGTGGCCACTGCTGTTGCGCATGTTGTTCAGGTACACCTGCAGGGTTTCGTAGCGGGTGCCGACCAGCAGGTTGGCGAACACGAATTCGCCGAACAGGAATGAAAACGACAGCAGTAAGGCCACCAGCAAGCCCTTGCGCAGGTTCGGCAAGACCACCAGAAATGCAGCCTGGAAGGTACTGGCGCCGAGCAGTTGGGCCGCGTCCATCAGGTCGCGCAGGTTGATGGCCTGCAGGTTGTTGGTAATCGCCCGGTACATGAACGGCAGGGCCACGGTGAAGTAGCAGCCGATCAGGATCCACGGTGTGCCGACCATGGCCATCGGGCCCGAGCCATACAGTTGCAGCAGCCCCACCGACGACACCACCGGTGGCACGGCAAAGGGCAGCAGAATCAGAATGTTCATCAGCGCGTCGAGCCGCGGAAAGTGGTAGTGGACCACGAACAGCAACGGCAAGATCAGCAGCACGGCCAGTATCAAGGCGCCGGCGCACACCAGCAGGGACTGGCCGAACGCGGCGAGA
Source organism: Pseudomonas sp. UM16 (assembly GCF_050312595.1). Taxonomy (NCBI): domain Bacteria; kingdom Pseudomonadati; phylum Pseudomonadota; class Gammaproteobacteria; order Pseudomonadales; family Pseudomonadaceae; genus Pseudomonas; species Pseudomonas sp. UM16. Next base: position 9,742 of record NZ_JBNPJT010000019.1, read on the forward strand.
AAACGTGGATCGCTCCACAGCGCCAGGTACCACTTGAAGGTCAGGCCGCTGGGCAACAGGCTCGCTGACCAACTGGTAGCTAATGAATAGAGGAGGGTGCCGGCCAGCGGCAGCAACAGAATGATGAACAGCAAATAAACCACCAGGCGATGGTAGAGGCTGCTGGTGCCGGGTTCAGCGCGCGACATGGTAGCTCCTCTTCAGCAGCCATTGATGGACCACGGTCACCAGGCTCATCAGCCCCACCAGGATCATTGCCAGGGCGCTGGCCAGGTTCGGGTCCAGGGAAATGTCGCCGGCTACCAGCGCTGCGATACGGATTGGCAGGACGTTGAAGTTGCCGGTGGTCAAGGCATAGACCGTGGCATAGGCGCCCAGGGCGTTGGCCAGCAGGATCACAAAGGTGCCCAGCAGCGCCGGCGTCAGTACTGGCAGGCCGATCAGGCGCCAGTATTGCCAGGCGTTGGCGCCGAGCAGTTCGGCCGATTCGCGCCAGTCTTCGCGCAAGGCGTCGAAGGCCGGGTAGAGCAGCAATACGCCCAAGGGAATCTGGAAATAGGTGTAGAGAATGATCAGCCCGGTTTTCGAATAGAGGTTGAAGTCTTCGATGATCCCGGCCTGTTTCAGCAGCAGGGTCAAGGCTCCGTTGAAGCCGAGCAGAATGATGAAGGCGAAGGCCAGCGGCACCCCGGAAAAGTTGCTGGTCATGTTGGCGAAGGCGTTGACGAAGTCACGCAGGCGCGAGTCGACCTTGCGCAGCGAATAGCTGCCGAGAATGGCGATCAGCAGGCCGAACACACTTGACCAGAAGCTGATCTCCAGGCTGTGCTGAATCGCCTGGCGGTAGAATCTGGAGCTGAACACCTTGCTGAAGTTGGTCAGGCCCCAACCGCTTTCCGCCTGGAGGCTATGGATCGCCACCCAGGCCAGCGGCGCGAGCTGGAAAATGATGAAAAACACGGCAAACGGTAGCAGGCACAAGGCTGCCAGCCAGCGGTTGCGTTTGATCGAGTTCACTTGAGCAGCTCCCGACACACTGGCTTGTCATGGGCCACACCAAGCAGCTCGCAGATTGTTCCGCACAAATCGGTTTGCAGCGGCTTGGCGGCAGGGTCGAGGCTGAAGGCGTCACCAAACACGAACAGCGGCACCTCGCGTTCTTCGGCCAACAGGCCGTTGTGCGAGCGGTCGTTGTTCATGCCGTGGTCGGCGGTGACCAGCACCTGGTAACCCTCTTGCAGCCAGGTCTGCAGGTAGTCGGCCAGGAGGATGTCGGCGCTGCGGGCGCTGTTGCGGTACTGGCTGCTGTCCAGACCGTGGCGGTGACCGGCATCATCGATGTTCATCGGATGCACCAGCAGAAAGTTCGGCGCGTGACGACGGCGCAGGTACTCGGCGTCGGCGAACAAGTGCGAGTCCGGGTAGTGGTCGGCGTAGTAGAACAGGCCATGCTGGATCGGAAGCTTGGGCGCATGGGTGTGACGGTCGCGCAGCGGGTCGAAGGGCGAGCGGTTGTACAGTTCGCTGACCCAATGGTAGGCCGCTGCCGCCGTGCCCAGGCCAGCTTCACGGGCATAGTGGAAGATGCTGCGCTGAGTGGACAGGCGGGTGACGTTGTTATGGACGATACCGCTGTCGATAGGGGGGACACCGGTGAGGATGCATTCGTACAGTGGCCGCGACAGCGCGGGCAGTTCACATTCCAGGCGGTACAAGGCGGCGCGGTCGGCTTCGACATAGGCATGCAGGTGGCCCATGGCGTGGTAGGCGACTTGATGGTTGAGGCCGTCGAGCAGGACCAGGATGACGTTGTGGTTCATGGGTACTCCGGATTAGCTGGTAACCGCTTCGCCGGCAAGGACGGTTCCCACAATCTCTGTAGGAGCCGGCCTTGCCGGCGAATAAGGGCGACAAGGTTTCCCTGACTGCCTGAAGCCTTACTCCATCTCGATAATCACTTGCTCCTGCCACATCTGCGGCAGCTGCTTGGAGGTCGCTTCCCAGGCCGCAGCATCCTTGATCGGTTGCACCGCTTTGTATTGTTCGTTTGGCAGCAGCTTGGCCTGAACATCCGCGGGCAGCTTCAAATGCTCGGCACGAATCGGCCGGGCGTGGCCAATCGCCAGGTTGGTCTGCCCGGCATCGCTGAAGATGTACTCACGGGTCAGCTTGGCCGCGTTGGGGTTCTTGGCGTACTTGTTGATAATGGTGGTGTAGCCGGAAATCACCGAGCCGTCCGACGGGATCAGCACTTCAAAACGATTCGGGTCGATCTGCTGACGGTAGCTCAGGCCGTTGAAGTCCCAGACCACGCCGACTTCAATCTCGCCTTTTTCCAGGGTCTGGATGGTCGGGTTGGCCAGTGACAGGCGTTTTTGCTGGGCCAGTTTGGTGAACAACTGCAAGCCTGGTTCGATGTTCTTTTCATCGCCCTTGTAGGCGATGGCGGCAGCCAGTACGCCGTTGGCAGCCTGGGCGGCAGTACCGACGTCGCCAATGGCGACCTTGTATTTGCCTTTCTCCAGGTCATGCCAGGTTTTCGGCATGTCCGCTTCTTTGACCAACTGCTTGTTGATGATGAAGGCAATCGAGCCGGTATAGGCCAGTGCCCAGTGACCGTCTTTGTCTTTGGCCCAGGTCGGGATCTGCTCCCAGGTGCTTGGTTTGTAGGGCTGGGTCACACCTTTGGCCACGGCGATGGGGCCGAAGGCGGCGCCGACGTCACCGATGTCGGCGCTGGCGTTGTCTTTTTCGGCATCGAACTTGGCCACTTCCTGCGCCGAGCTCATGTCGGTGTCCATGTGTTTGAGGCCGTATTTTTTCGCCAGGTCTTCCCAGGTGCCTTTCCAGTTGGCCCAGGCATCAGGCATGCCCACGCTGTTGACGGCACCTTCCTTGCGGGCGGCGTCCTCGAGGGCTTTGAGGTCGGTGTCGGCGGCCATCGCCGACGTGCATAGGGCGATGGTCGAGCCTAGCAGTGAGGCCAGAAAAAACTGTTTCATCCGAAGCTCCTTGGGTGGGTGCCTTGCAAACGCGAAGTGTTGTTGGACGTCGTTGCGATTCGGTTGGTCTAGGTCAGCAATACCCGAGCCAAGGTAGGTTGGTAGCATGACAATTTGATGTCGATGCCGGTCCCCGGCCACGGTCTGTGCCCCTGAAAATCAAGCGTAGACCAGGTTGGCTGTCATCTGGCGTTCATCTGTGTTGCCTAGGCTTGCACTATTCTCATAGCCCTGAAGGCGCCAATTGTGCGCGCCGCCGGTGCTGGACTAGTCCAGATAGGTAACCTTTGATGCCGCCACTGCCACCGCGAGCAGTAACAGCTATCTGTCATGCCCTGCAGGAACAAATCGAGCATGGCCTGCTCTCGCCCGGCTGCAAGTTGCCGGCCGAGCGCAAGTTGAGCGAGGTGTTCGACACCACGCGCATCACCTTGCGCGAGGCCCTGGTGCAACTGGAGGCACGTGGGCTGATTTACCGCGAGGAGCGGCGCGGCTGGTTCGTGGCGCCCGAGCGTTTGACTTACGACTTGATCGAGCGCAGCCATTTTCATGCGATGGTCCGCGCCCAGGGTCGGGAAGCCTCTACCGCGCTGTTGTCGGCGCGGCTGCAGCCGGCTGCGGCAAGCGTCTGCGCGCGCTTGCAACTGCCGGCGCTATCGAGCGTGATCCAGGTCTGTCGCTTGCGCAGGATCGATGGGCGGGCGGTGCTGTATGCCGAGCACTATCTGAACCCCGAGTATTTCCCCGGCATTCTTGAGCACGATTTGAGTCAGTCGCTGACCGAGCTTTATCAGCGCCACTATGCGATTGGCTATGGCCGCGTGCGCTTCGAGATCCTGCCCACGGCGTTACCGGTGGCCGCCGCCCTGGCGCTGAAAGTCTCCGCCGGCAGCCCAGGCCTGCACATCACCCGGGTCAACAGCGACCAGCAGGGTCGGCTGATCGACTGTGACCTTGAGTATTGGCGTCACGATGCGATCCGCATCAAGGCCGAGGCTGGTTAGGTTTTGCCCTCGGCTTCGCTGAACGGCGTGCCGGCGCCAGCGGTAATCACCTGGACGCTCAGGCGTGGGGTTGCCAGGTCCAGGCCGGCTTCGTCAAGCTGACGCTTGAGGGCCAGGTTGAACGCCCGCGACACTTCCCACTGGCGAATCGGCGCGGTCTTGAAGCGCGCACGCAGGATCGCCGAGCCCGACTCGAAGCTTTCCACCCCTTGCAGTTCCAGCGGCGACCAGATAATCCGGCGCATCAACGGGTCGTTGCGCAGCTTCTGACCGACATCGCGGATAAGGGTAATGGCCTGGTCGATGTTCATGCTGTGCGGGATCGCCACGCGAAAAATCGCGTAGCCAAACTCGCGCGAGTAGTTCTTGATGCTCTTGATTTCACTGAACGGGATGGTGTGGACGATGCCGTCAATATCGCGCAGGCGCACGGTGCGGATGGTCAGGCCTTCGACCGTGCCCAGGTGGCCGCCGACATCGACATAGTCATCGATGGCCAGCGAGTCTTCGATAATGATGAACAGGCCGGTGATCAGGTCGGCCACCAGCGACTGAGCGCCGAAACCGATGGCCAGGCCGATCACCCCGGCACCGGCCAGCAGGGGGGTGACGTTCATGCCCATGTTGGCCAGGGCAACGATCACCGCAATGATGAAAATCGCCACGAACAGCACGTTGCGGATCAGCGGCATCATGGTCTGCGCGCGGGTGTTGGCCAGGCCTTTGCGCGAGCGGGTGAGAGCATGGTGCACAGCCGTGTCGGCGAGAATCCACACCAGCCAGGCGGCAATCAGGGTGCCGGCCAGGCCGAGCAAGCGCACGGCCACTTCATGGCCTTCGCCTTCGGCAAAGCCGATCAGGGAAAAGCCCCAGACGCGCAGGCCCAACTCGATGAACAGCAGCCAGATCCCCATGTGCACCAGGGTGTAGGCGAAGTTGCGCAGGCGTTCGCCATACACTGCATGACGGCGGTTGGCGCGTTGCGGTTTGAGGCCTTGGCGGCGCACCAGGCCATTGATGACCATGCACAGGATCAACAGCACTGTGCACATCAGCGACTGGCGCAGGGCGGTGCTAGTGTCACCAGCGGAGATAAAGGTGGCGATCAGCGAGATCGCTACCAGTACCAAGGCTGGCAAGTACCAGAAGGTGCCGAGAATTTCGATGGTGTCGCTCAAAGCCCGGCGGGTCAGGCGTCGAGACAGCGGCTGGTTGCGGATCAAGTGGGCGATGGGCCGACGGAAACGCAGGATGAACAAGCCGGTGGACAGCCCGGCGAGGATATTGGCCAGGGTTGCCAGGGTATGGGCCAGATGATCGCCGAGGGCGCTGGCCATACGCGGGTCGTTCATGGCCTCGCCGAAGGCGGCGAAGCTGCCGATCAGCCACAACGGCCGGAACGCCTGGTGCCGAAGAATATGCAGGGCGCGATGGCGGTGTGGGCCGTCGAGCAGCGAAAAAGCAATGACACAGATCGCCGAGAAGCAGGTGCCGACCACCAAGGCATAAGCCAGGACCATGGCCATCGACTTGCCCAGTGACGAGGGCAGGGCAAAGCTCAGGTACACGGTGATCACCAGCGCCACCAGCCACGGCCCGAGTTTGCGCAAGGCGAAACGCACCAGGTCCCAGGTGCGTGGATGCTGTGGCAATTCCTCACTCAGGCCAAAGCGCAGCCGCACCTGATGGCTCACCCAGTTCAAGGCGTAGGCCAGCAAGCTCCATAGGGCGATGATGGCGGCAAAACCGAACAGGATCGGCGGCCACTCCTGCAGCGGCACCAGGCGGGCATTGAGTTCGATCTGTGCTAACTCAAGTTCGCGGCCCCAGCGCGTGAGTGGGCTGGCTTCGCCACTGAACTGCTTTTCCAGCTCGGCGAAGGTGCTGCCAATCAAGCCCAGCACCCCTTGCTCGGCAGGGGGTTGTGCCTGTTTGGTGCTGTCGCGCAGCTTTTTCAGGTCGGCCAACAGTTTGCTGCGTTGCTGGTCGTTTTCCAGGGTTTTGATCACTTCGTCTAGCGACTGGCCCAGCGGCTCCGTGGCCTCGGGCTGGGCCTTGCTGCCGCCGAGCAGGCTCGGCAAACCGGCGGCGTGGGCCGGGGCCAAAGTAAACAACGTCAGGAACAGCGCTAAAACACGGAAAAAGGCAGGCACCGGACAATCAACCTCAAAACGATCAATCGCCCGAGTGTAGTGTATTTGTCAGTTGAGTTTCTCGAGGATCTTCCAGCACATGATGCCAATCATTCCGAGGGTGCCGATCCACATCATGAACACGCCGATATTACGATCGCGCATGTTGAAACCTACGGTCAGCAGGATCAGCCCGGCGATGACGGGAAGGAACAGGGATTGAAAAGCTGACATGCGGCAAGGTCCTTGGATTCGAGTTTATCCGGCAAGCATAGCGGGTATGGCTTTGAGGGGGGGTGATTGAGGTCAGTAGAGCGGCTCATGCAGGAGCGGTTGAATCCGCCCCTGCATGAGTCTTGTTAAGGCAAGTCGCGACTGCGGTAGAATGCGGTCAGCACCTTGACCAGATGCGCCAGGTCTTCGCTGCCGCACAGCTCACGGATCGAATGCATGGCAAAGGTCGGCAGGCCGATATCGACCGTGCGCACCCCCAGGTGGCTGGCGGTGATTGGGCCAATGGTCGAGCCGCAACCCATGTCGCTGCGCACCACGAAGCTTTGCACTGGCACTTCTTCGGCCATGCACAGGTGGCGGAAGAAGCCGGCGGTCTCGCTGTTGGTGGCGTAGCGCTGGTTGTTGTTGACCTTGATCACCGGCCCGGCATTGAGCTTGGGACCATGGTTGGCGTCATGTTTTTCAGCGTAGTTGGGGTGCACGCCATGGGCGTTATCGGCCGAGACCAGCAGCGAACGCTGGATCGCACGGACGAAGTCGTCACCATCCGGCAGCAGGCGGCGCAGGGTCTGTTCCAGCATCGGGCCGTCGGCGCCGCAGGCTGAGCAGGAGCCGACTTCTTCGTGGTCGTTGCACACCAGCACACAGGTTTCGTCACTGTCGGCGTTGAGTAATGCTTGCAGGCCGGCATAGCAGGACAGCAGATTGTCCAGGCGTGCACCGGCGATGAACTCACCGTGCAGGCCGATCAGGGCGGCGCTCTGGGTGTCGTAGAAGCTCAACTCGTAATCCAGCACCACATCGGCGTTCAGGCCATGCTCCCGGGCCAGTTGGTCGGTGAGCAGGGCGCGGAAGTCAACGCGCTCGTCGCCGGCGACTTGCGCCAGGATCGGTGGTAGTTCGGTCTGCGGATTGATCGCCCAACCTTCATTGGCGGTGCGGTTGAGATGGATCGCCAGGTTAGGGATGACGGCGATTGGCAGTTTGAAGTCGACCAGTTGGCTTTCAACCTTGCCATCACGACGGAAGGTTACTCGGCCGGCCAGTGACAGGTCGCGGTCGAACCACGGCGCAAGCAGGGCGCCGCCGTAGACTTCCACACCGAGCTGCCAGAAACCGTGGCGCTGCAGCTCCGGTTGCGGCTTGACCCGCAGGCATGGGCTGTCGGTATGGGCGCCGACCAGGCGAATGCCGTCGAGCAGCGGCGAATGGCGGCCGAGCTTGAAGGCGATGATCGAGGAGTCGTTGCGGGTCAGGTAGTAGCGACCGCCGGCCACCGTGGCCCAGCTGTCGCGTTCGTCCAGGCGCTGATAACCGGCGGCTTCCAGGCGTTGGGCCAGCGCAGCGGTGGCGTGGAACGGCGTAGGGGAGGCCTTGAGAAAGTCGATCAGGCCTTGATTCAGTGCATCTCGCATAGGTCACTCCAGACAGCAGTGGCGGCATTTTAGCGGGTGAGCTGCACGCTGCAAGCTGCAAGAGGCGGTGCAGCTCGGTGCAGGTGACTGCTTGAAGCTTGTAGCTTGTGGCTTGCCGCTGGCGCCGTCAAAACGGCGCCGGGCACTCGAAGCGCAGGCGCTCACCGGAAACCGGGTGGGTAAAGCTGAGCATGCTCGCATGCAGACACAGGCGCTCGTGAGCAGCGAGGGCTTCAGGGTAGGCGTACAGCCGGTCACCCAGCAGCGGATGACGCATCGACAACATGTGCACGCGCAATTGGTGCGAACGCCCGGTAATCGGCGTCAATTCCACCCGGCAATGATCGCCGCAGCGTTCGAGGATGCGCCAGAAGGTCAGGGCATGCTTGCCCTGCTCATGGTCGACCACATGACGCGGCTTGGTCGGCGGATCGTAACGCAGGGGCAGGTCGATGCTGCCGCTGTCGAGTTCCGGTTGGCCCCAGCACAAGGCGGTGTAGGCTTTCTCGGTCTCGCGGTCATGGAACTGGCGGGACAGCTCGCGGTGACTGTCGGCATTGCGGGCCAGGAGGATGATCCCGGAGGTTTCCCAATCCAGTCGATGGACGATCAACGCATCGGGATAGCCGTTTTCCTGCAGGCGGGTGATCAGGCAATCCTTGTTGTCGTCGGCGCGCCCTGGCACCGACAACAGCAGGGTCGGCTTGTTGATCACCAGGATGGCGTCATCTTCGAAGAGGACGTGAACATTGGACAGCGGCATTACGTGTTCTCTGCAAACGCCAACGGCGACGGTCGAACCCGGACTGTAAAGCCCAGGCCCGGCCGTCGCCGTGGCAGGTTACCCGTAGAAGCCGATCAACGATCGGGCAGGGTGATGTTGAGTTCCAGGATCGAGCAGCTGCCCTGGTCTTCCAGAGCGACATGCACATCATCGGAGCCGATGTTGACGTACTTGCGGATCACCTCCACCAGTTCCTTCTGCAGGGCTGGCAAGTAGTCCGGAGTACTACGTTGGCCGCGTTCGTGCGCCACGATGATCTGTAGACGCTCTTTCGCGACCGACGCGGTGCTTACTTTTTTGCTGGCACGAAAGAAGTCAAAAAGGTTCATTGGTTAGTTGCCTCCAAACAGGCGCTCGAAGAATCCCTTCTTCTTCACATCAAGGAACCGATGTTCCACATTTTTACCCAACAGGCGGTCAACGGTATCGCTGTAGGCCTGGCCAGCGTCGCTCTGGTCGTCGAGAATCACCGGTACGCCCTGGTTGGATGCCTTGAGCACCGCCTGGGATTCCGGGATCACGCCGAGCAGGGCAACCGAGAGAATTTCCTTGACGTCTTCGACGCCAAGCATTTCGCCCTGGCTCACGCGCTCTGGATGATAGCGGGTGATCAGCAGGTGTTCTTTGATCGGATCTTCGTTACGCTCGGCGCGGCGCGATTTGCTGGCCAACAGGCCGAGCATGCGGTCCGAGTCACGTACCGAGGACACTTCCGGGTTGGTCACGACAATCGCTTCGTCGGCGAAGTACATCGCCAGGTGGGCACCTTTCTCGATACCGGCCGGGGAGTCGCAGACCACGTACTCGAAGTCTTCCTTGAGCTGCATCAGGACCTTTTCCACGCCTTCCTGGGTCAGCGCGTCCTTGTCACGGGTCTGGCTGGCAGCCAGTACGTAGAGGTTCTCAAGGCGCTTGTCCTTGATCAGGGCCTGCTGCAGGTTGGCTTCGCCGTTGACGACGTTGACGAAGTCGTACACTACGCGGCGTTCGCAGCCCATGATCAGGTCGAGGTTACGCAGGCCGACGTCGAAGTCGACGATGACTGTCTTGTGACCGCGCAGTGCGAGGCCGGTACCAATAGCGGCGCTGGTGGTGGTCTTACCCACACCACCCTTGCCGGATGTAACCACGAGAATCTTGGCCAAGGTGTATCACCCCTAAAGAAAAAGGACGTTGAGTCCCAAAAAATACTAAAAACGGCAACGTCGAAAAAAGTTGCGCGGAAAATGGCGGCAAGTATCCGTTAAAGACGGGTGATGTTCAACACGTCACCAGACAGGCTGATCTGCACGCCGGTCCCCCACAGCGGATCACGGCGCAGGTCCTCGGAGACCTTGTACTGGCCGGCGATCGAGACCATCTCGGCGGTCAGCTGCTGGCAGAAGATGCGCGCCCGGGTATTGCCCTTGATCCCGGCCAGCGCCCGTCCACGCATGGCACCGTACACATGGATGTTGCCATCGGCGAGAAGTTCCGCGCCGGGGCTGACCGATGACACTACGACCAGGTCGCCACCTTGGGCGTAGATTTGCTGGCCACCGCGTACTGGCGTGGTGATGATCTTGGTCGGGCGGATGCTTGGCTCAGGCGCTGGCGCCGGAGGCGGCGCAGGTTCTGGCTTCTTCACCTCAGGCTCAGGTTCGACCGGCCGCTCGCGTGCGCCGGACGGCGGCAGCACGGGCAGGTCGATGGCGATGGCGGCGGCGATGTCTTCGATACGGCTGGCACGAATGGCCAGGGTGCGCAGGCCATGATGGCGGCAGACGCGCATCAGCCCAGGCAGATCGATTGGACCTTCACCTGGCGGCAGTTTGTCCAGGGCCAGCACCAGCGGCGTGTTGCTGAAAAAATTTGGCGCCTGGGCAACTTTGGCGGCCAACTGCCGGTCGAGGCCTTCGAGGTTGTTCCGGGCAAGCTCAAGCACGGTAATGGCGAGCATGCTGCCCTTGAGCTGGAACACGGGATCTTGGTCTGGCGATTGGGTTTGGCTCATGGTCTGCATTGGGCGGCTTGTTACGAAAAAGTGCCCAGACTTATAACGAGAACGCCGGTTAGCCGCAACCCGTGCCGAACCGTTGTAGAATGCCCGGCCATTGTCTTTCCGGAATCTTTAATGGATCGCCCGCGTTTTCGTCGTTACTTTCTGCACCCACGCTTCTGGCCGCTGTGGCTGGGCTTGGGGCTGCTGTGGCTGATCGTGCAGTTGCCGTATCGGGTATTGCTGGTGATCGGTCGTATGCTGGGTGCCTTGATGTACCTGGTCGCCGGTGAGCGTCGGCATATTGCTGCGCGCAACCTTGAACTGTGCTTCCCGGAACTACCGTCCGTCGAACGGCAGCGGTTGCTCAAGGAAAATTTCGCATCCACCGGCATTGCCTTCTTCGAAATGGCCATGAGTTGGTGGTGGCCAAAGGCCCGTTTGGCGCGCCTGGCGCACATCGAAGGGCTGGAGCACTTGCAGGCTGCCCAGCGTGATGGCCAAGGTGCCATTCTTATGGCCTTGCACTTCACCACCCTGGAAATCGGTGCGGCTCTGTTGGGGCAGGAACACACCATCGACGGCATGTACCGTGAGCACGGCAACCCGGTGTTCGACTTCATTCAACGCCGTGGTCGCGAACGGCACAACCTCGATTCGCTGGCAGTGGAGCGTGAAGACGTGCGCGGCATGCTCAAGCTGCTGCGCGCCGGTCGCGCGATCTGGTATGCACCGGACCAGGACTACGGCGCCAAACAGAGCCTGTTCGTGCCGCTGTTCGGTATTCAGGCTGCGACGGTGACAGCGACCACCAAGTTTGCACGTTTGGGCAAGGCCCGGGTGATTCCGTTCACCCAGCAGCGCCTGGCAGACGGCAGTGGTTATCGCCTGGTTATTCACCCACCGCTGGCGGATTTCCCTGGCGAGAGTGAAGAAGCCGACTGCCTGCGCATCAACCAATGGATTGAAGTGGCCTTGCGCGAGTGCCCGGAGCAGTATTTGTGGGCGCATCGCCGCTTCAAGTCGCGCCCGCCGGGGGAGCCCAAGCTGTACGACAAGCGGCGTTGAATCCATCGCACTCAGGAAGACCCATGTCAGCACAACCGATCACAGGATTGATCCTCTCCGGCGGTGGCGCCCGCGCCGCTTACCAGGTCGGTGTGCTGGCCGGCATTGCCGATCTGCTGCCCGCCGGTGCGGCCAATCCCTTTCCGGTGATCGTTGGCACCTCGGCCGGTGCGATCAATGCAGTGACCCTGGCCAGTGGCGCAACGCACTTTGCCGATTCGATCCGCCGCCTCACCAGCTTCTGGCAGGGCTTTCGCAGCCATCAGGTGCTGCGCAGCGATTGGCCCGGGGTGATTCGCCAAGCCAGCCGCTTTGTCGGCCACAGCCTGCTCGGCTTGGGCGCGCCGGTACCGGTGGCCTTGCTCGACAGCTCACCGCTGCGTCAGTTGCTAAACGAGCACCTGGACATCAACGGCATCGCTCAGGCCCTCGAGCAGCAGCACCTGCATGCAGTGGCAGTGACTGCCTTCGGTTATGAGTCCGGCCAGGCCGTCACCTTCTATCAGGGCCGCGGCGCCATTGATCCCTGGTTGCGTCACCGGCGCATCGGCCTGCCCACCCGCCTGAGTGTCGAGCATTTGCTGGCCAGCTCAGCCATTCCGCTGCTGTTCGCGCCGGTCAAGCTCGGTGAGGAGTACTTTGGTGATGGCGCGGTGCGTCAGTCGGCACCGATCAGCCCGGCCCTGCACCTGGGCGCCAGTCGCGTGCTGGTGGTCGGGGTCAGTGGTAACCCGCAGCGCCCGGCCGAGGGTGAGCCGCGGCCACGCTTGTTCAGCGGACAGCAACCGAGCCTGGCACAGATCGGTGGGCACATGCTCAACAGTACGTTCATTGATAGCCTGGAAGATGACATCGAGTTGCTCCAGCGCCTCAACCACCTTAGCCACTTGATGCCCGAGCACGTGGAACGGCGGCGCCTGGGCCTGGCGCCGGTGGACGTGCTGGTGGTCGCGCCAAGCCAGCCGCTGGATGAAATAGCCGCCCGTCATCGACGCGAGCTGCCGGCGGCGCTGCGTCTGTTTTTGCGGGGGCCGGGAGCGACCAAGACCAGTGGCGCCGGAGTGCTCAGCTACCTGTTGTTCGAAGCCGGTTACTGCAGCGAACTGATCGAGCTAGGCCGCCGCGACGCCCTGGCCAAGCGCCGGGAGCTGTGCAATTTCCTCGGTTTATAAACCGCTTCGGTTACTCCGCAATCTGCAACTTGCGCGCCTCGGTGTAGACGTAGCGGACCTTTTCGTATTCGAACGGTGAGTTCAGCTGGCCATAGCGGAATTTCGTGGTGTAGCGCTTGTCGACGGCACGCAGAACCACCAGTTCCGGGTGATCGCGGCTGACTTCGGCAACGTTGAGAAAGTTGGCCTGGTCCTCGACCACAAAGTCCACCACTAAGCCGCCGGTATCGCGCAGGTTCGAAGGGCCGAGAATCGGCAGCATCAGGTACGGGCCATCAGGCACGCCATAGACCCCCAGGGTCTGTCCGAAGTCTTCGCCCTGATAGGGCAGGCCCATCTTGGTCGCCGGGTCCCACAGGCCGCCCACGCCAATGATGGTATTGAGCATCAGCCGTGCAGTGATCTCCATCGAGCGCTGGCCCTTGAGCTGCAGCACGCTGTTGAACAGGTTAGGTACGTCACTCAGATTGCTGAAGAAGTTGCTTACCCCAGTGCGCACGAACGAGGGCGTAACGTAGCGGTAGCCATTGACCACCGGCAGGAACACCCACTGGTCGAAGCGGTAGTTGAAGTGGTAGATCCGCCGGTTCATCGACTCCAGCGGGTCATAGACGTTCAGTGCCGCCAGGGTCGAACGTTCGAATTCACGCTGGTCTAGCCCCGGGTTGAATTTGAGCTCTTTGAGCGGCTCGGTGAAGCCATCGGCTTCGATCACGCTGGCGCGCGGTGCGGTTTCTTGCGCAGCCTGGGCCAGTCCACTGGCAAGAAAAGCACTAGCAATCAATAGGCGTTTAACCACGGAAAAACTCCAGCATGGCGTCACTGTTAACGCGGTAGTTGAGGTTGCCGCAATGGCCGCCGTGGGGGTAGAGGGTCAAGCGATCACCAAAGGTGCTGCGCAGGAAGCCAATGTCGCCCGGGCCGAGGATGACGTCATCGGCGTTGTGCATCACGGCAATCTTCGAGCTCTGTTGCAGGTAATCCTTGAGTGCATAGAGGCTGACCTGGTCAATCAGTTGCAACAGGCTGCCACCATCGGTGCGGGCACGCCACATGGGGATGATCTGGTCAGTCATGTAGCAATCGAAGTCACACTGCAGGGCACGCTTGAAGAACGGTGTGAGGCTGCTGCTTTCGCTGATCGGGTACTGGGGCGGGGTGATCAGCCCGCGGCGGTTGATCAAGTCCGAGGTGAAGGCGATGTCAGCTGCGGAGAAACGGAACGAGGTACCGATGATCATTGCCATCTGCTCGTTGCTCAGGTGCTGGCGTGAATGCTGGAAGTCGTAGAGCAGCGCGTCATTGAGGTCGATGTAGCCTTTCTGCTGAAAGTAGCGGGTGAGCTTGTTCAGCATCAGTTCGTAGAAGGTGGTGCTGCTGTTGACGCCCTTGACTTCAGTCTGTACCAGCTTGTCGAGGTTGCTGATCGAGGTGTAGAGGTTGACCGGTGGATTGAGCAGCAGCACGCGCTTGAAATTGAAGCTGCGCCGGGTTTCATCCAGGTGGCTGACGAATGCTGCATCCAGGGCACCCAGGCTGTAGCCGCTGAGGTAGTACTCGGTGACCGGCAGGCGCGGGTGTTGGGCGCGCACGCCTTGCATGACCCGATAAAGGTCTTCGGCATCGTCTTTGCTCACCCCAGGGGTGGCGTAGCGCGAGGCCGAGGTGATGAAGTCGAAGCTGGTCGGTGAAGACAGCTGCACCACGTGGTAGCCGGCTTTGTAGAAGAGCTTCTTGAGGTATTCGTTGATGCTGCTGGCATACGGCGCACCGGTTCCGGAAATCAGAAAAATCAGCGGTGCCGGGTGGTCCTGTTCGGCCAGGCGGTATTTAAGTTGTTTCACCGCCCAGAAATTATCAGGGAGGGTGAAGGCGCGCTCCGGGCGCATGTTCAGGCTGTAGTCGGCCTGGTCGATGTCATCGTCGCTGGGCAGCTGTGGGCGCAAGTCCGGCGGCGTGGTGGCGATGGTCGCCTCGAACGGATTGGTCAGTGGGTAGCCGTAACTGGCGGCATCGATATCTTGTGCCGAAGCGGACGCACTCAGGATAAGGCCGCCCGAGAGGGCAGCGAGGCGCAGTAATCGAAGCATGACGGATCCCCAAAAAAAGCAGCAGCAAAGTGCGTTACGCAGGCTAGGACCATGATGTCCTGGGCAAAGTTGCCTGACGCTACGGCATTTATCGATCCCGATGTTGCCGTCTTCGGTTGTGGCACGGCAACAATTGGTTCCATTTATCTTCAGTTCAAAGTAGTCGAGGCTGGCGCTTTTGCCTTGCATAGACGGCTCGGCGCTTTATGCTGGGCGCCGATTTCGAAGATTCCGGAGCCTTTATGTCCCGCCGTTTGCCGCTGATCACCTTGTTGCTGTTTGTGCCCTTGTGGCTGGCAGCCAGTTACGCGGTGCGTTATGCCCTGATGGAGGATGCTCAGTGGGTCGGGGTCTGCGCCGAACAAGCACAGATCTGGCAATGTCAGGCGCGCTCGACCCTGGGCTTGATGATTCACTTCGGGGTAATCGCCTGGACCGCGCTGGGGCTGGCGTTGTTGGCGCAGGTAGTGCCTGCGCGTGCGGGGTGGCGTTTAGCGGTGCTGGCGCTGGTAGTCGCAATTCCAGCCTTGGTGCTGTACAGCGCCAGTATCGCGGTGTTCGCCCTGGTGTTGGCAGGGTTGCGCCTGGTGCGCCGCCCCCACTGAGCCCGGTGGGAGCCGGCCTTGCTGGCGATGGGATGCGCAGCAGCCCTTTTCAGGACTGGACGCGAACCCTCAGGCTACGCCACAACGCCCCCACCATCAGCACACTGACCCCCGCCCAGACCAACGCCTGTTGGTTGCTCAAGCCCTCACGGAACAGCTGCGGTGCGATCCCGGCACCGACGATGAACGCCAGCAAGCCAATCTCAGCCCGCGGTCCACGGACCGGGCGCAACAGGTAAACCACCGCCGGCAACACCAGCGCCGCACTCGGGAAACTGCGATAACGCGGATCGAAGACCAGCGCCAGCATGCTCACGGCGGCGGCAAAACCTGCAGCCAGCAACCACCCGCCGGCTCGTGCCTCAAGCCAGGCAAAGACTCGCTCGCGCCAGCCTTGCCGTTGCGACAGGGCCAAGGCGCCATGGGCGAGAACAATCAGGTTCAAGCCAGCCAGCAGCAGCGCCCAGATCCATTCGCCAACAAAGCGGCTGTTGATCCGCACCAATTCGCCCCACAGCCCCAGGCTCGCCGCGCCCAAGGCGGCCAGCAGCGGTAGCAGCAAAGCGGAGCGGGTGCCGCGCACGCGACCGGCGAGGAGCAAGGTGGCGGCAAACAACAGGCCACTGGCAATCAACCATTGCGGCCACAACGCGAGGTTGCTCACTGGCCCTTCGAGAATGCCCTTGTCCTCGCGGTCGGCGTCATACAGGCCCCAGTAACCGCCCACTGCACCTTCGCTGGCACGCTTCCACGGTTGGTCGAAGGCTTCGATCAGGTTGTAGTGCCAGCCGTGCTGTTCGGCCATGGCGACAAAGCCGCGAATGAAGCGTGCTTCGTTGACCCGGCTGGGCAGGGCAGTCTCGCGCTGACGACCCTCGCTCGGCCAGCCGGTTTCGCCAATGACGATGTCCTTGGGCGCAAACCGGTTGCCGAACACCTGGCGGATCTCACCGACATGCACCAAGGCATCATCGATACCCTTGGGGTCATCTTCCCAGTACGGCAGCAAGTGAATGGTCAGAAAATCCACGCCTGGCGCGATTTCCGGGTGCTGCAACCAGAACTCCCAGACATCGGCATAGGTCACCGGTACGCTGACTTGGCTTTTCACCTGCTTGATCAACGCGGCCAACTGCGGGCCGGTGACTTCCTTGCGCAGCAGCGCTTCGTTGCCGACGATCACCGCCTTGACCACATCCGGGTTGGCGTTGGCGGCGGCGATCAGGGCCTTGACCTCTTTCTGGGTGTCGACCGGGTTGGCGTTGACCCAGGCGCCGAGCATGACTTTCAAGCCGTGCTTGCGCGCCAGTTGCGGGATCGCCTCAAGCCCTGTCATCGAATAGGTGCGGATGCATTCAAAGCGCTGCGACAGCAGCGCCAGATCGGCGTCCATGCGCGCCGGGCGTAGCTGGAACGGCTGGTCGAACGGCGACTGGTCCTTGTCGAACGGTGTGTACGAGGCACACTGCAGCTTGTGCGAGGCACTGGCCGCGTCGGGTAGCACCACCGACTTGCCCAGCCCGTACCAGAGCCCTCCCAGCGCAAACAGGCCGAGCAGGCAGGCAAACAGATAGGGCAGTATCGGGAAGCGGGCAGTCGAAGACATGGATCGGACCGTCAGAGAGCAAAGCCGCCAATAGTACCTGCAAATGGCACGGGCTAAAGCCTTGGCCGGCAAACTAATCTGCGCTGGATGTTGCTTGATGTATCCATTGGTTGCTGGCGATGTGATGTCGCTTGTCGTTGCCTGGAGGTCGCTACCAGAGCAGGTCAGCGGGCATCAGCAGTTGATCATGCAGGTTCCGTGACGCGACGAGGGGAAGCTTTGATGAAAATGCGACGACTCCTGGGGCTGGGCACCGCCCTGGCAATGGCCATTGGCGCTGCATCAGCGATGGCCAAGGAAGTGAGCATCGGCTACGTCGATGGCTGGTCCGACAGTGTGGCGACCACCAACGTGGCAGCCGAAGTGATCAGACAGAAGCTCGGTTATGACGTCAAACTGCAGGCCGTTGCCACCGGGATCATGTGGCAGGGGGTGGCCACCGGTAAGCTCGATGCGATGATGTCGGCCTGGCTACCCGTGACCCACGGCGACTATTGGACCAAGAACAAGGACAACGTGGTCGACTACGGCCCCAACTTCAAGGATGCCAAGATCGGTCTGATCGTCCCCGAATACGTCAAGGCGAAATCGCTGGAAGATCTCAAGGGCGACGATAGCTTCAAAAAAAGGATTGTTGGCATCGACGCCGGCTCTGGCGTGATGCTCAAGACCGATCAGGCTATCAAGGACTACGACCTGAGCGGCTATAAGCTCCAGGCCAGTTCCGGTGCAGCGATGACCGCAGAGTTGGGGCGTGCGTACGCCAAGCAGCAATCGATCGCCGTGACCGGCTGGGTGCCGCACTGGATGTTCGCCAAGTGGAAGCTGAAATTCCTCGAAGACCCCAAAGGCGTATACGGCGCCGCTGAAACCGTCAACAGCATCGGCAGCAAGCAGCTGGACAGCAAGGCCCCGGAAGTCGCAGCGTTCCTGAAAAAATTCCAGTGGCAGTCCAAGGATGAAATCGGCGAGGTCATGTTGGCCATTCAAGAGGGCGCAAAACCCGAAGCCGCCGCCAAGGATTGGGTCGCCAAACACCCGGAACGCGTCGCCGAGTGGACCGCCAAATAATGGCTTAAGGCTTCTATCTGGCACCTTCCATGGCCGCAACACCGCTAACGGTGTTGCGGCCCTTGTCGTTACTGGCTGTTACCGATTTGGTAAAAGAGTTTTGCATCTAAGACTAAGGTCGTCTGGAGTGCGTCCAAAGGCAGCATAAAGTGGAGCGGGTACTACCTAATCTGTGCTGCGAGGACAAAAACAATGAACGACAGCATTTATCTCTCGATACAAAACAGCTCGCGGTTCAAAGAGCTGGTGTCAAAGCGCGAACGTTTCGCCTGGATTCTCTCGGCGATCATGCTCGGCCTCTACTCCGCTTTCATCCTGTTGATCGCCTATGGCCCGCACTTATTGGGTGCCAAGCTCAGCCCTGACTCGTCGATTACCTGGGGGATTCCTCTTGGTGTCGGCTTGATCCTCTCGGCCTTCGTTCTTACTGCCATTTATGTGCGTCGCGCCAACGGTGAGTTCGATGAGATGAACAAAGCGATTCTCAAGGAGGCACAGCAATGATCCGGCGTCTTCTGGCAACCCTGGCCTTCGGCGTGTTCGCACCTGCCGTCTGGGCCGCCGACGCCCTCACCGGCGAGGTGCACAAGCAACCCTTGAACGTTGCGGCGATCCTCATGTTCGTCGCCTTCGTCGGTGCCACCCTGTGCATTACCTACTGGGCTTCTAAACGTAACAAGTCCGCTTCTGACTATTATGCCGCCGGCGGGCGTATCACCGGTTTTCAGAACGGCCTGGCGATTGCTGGTGACTACATGTCGGCAGCGTCCTTCCTGGGTATTTCCGCCCTGGTGTTCACCTCTGGCTATGACGGCCTGATCTACTCGATCGGCTTCCTGGTCGGCTGGCCGATCATTCTCTTCCTGATCGCCGAGCGCCTGCGCAACCTGGGTAAATACACCTTTGCCGACGTGGCCTCGTATCGCCTCGGGCAAAAAGAAATCCGCACCCTGTCGGCCTCCGGCTCGCTGGTGGTGGTGGCGTTCTACCTGATCGCGCAAATGGTCGGTGCCGGCAAGCTGATCCAGCTGCTGTTCGGTCTGGACTATCACGTTGCGGTGATCCTGGTCGGTATCCTGATGTGCATGTACGTGCTGTTCGGCGGCATGCTGGCTACCACCTGGGTGCAGATCATCAAGGCGGTGTTGCTGCTCTCCGGTGCCAGCTTCATGGCGCTGATGGTGATGAAACACGTCAACTTCGACTTCAACGCGCTGTTCTCCGAAGCCATCAAGGTTCACCCTAAAGGTGAAGCGATCATGAGCCCGGGTGGTCTGGTCAAAGATCCGATCTCGGCCTTCTCCCTGGGCCTGGCGCTGATGTTTGGTACCGCTGGTCTGCCGCACATCCTGATGCGCTTCTTCACCGTCAGCGACGCCAAAGAAGCGCGTAAGAGCGTGCTCTACGCTACCGGTTTCATCGGCTACTTCTACATCCTGACCTTTATCATCGGCTTTGGCGCGATCCTGTTGGTCAGCACCAACCCTGACTTCAAAGACGCTGCTGGCGCCCTGATCGGTGGCAACAACATGGCCGCGGTGCACCTGGCCGATGCCGTCGGTGGCAGTATTTTCCTCGGCTTTATCTCGGCGGTGGCGTTTGCGACCATCCTGGCGGTAGTGGCTGGCCTGACGCTGGCCGGTGCTTCGGCGGTGTCCCACGACCTGTATGCCAGCGTAATCAAGAAAGGCAAGGCCAACGAGAAGGATGAGATCCGCGTCTCGAAGATCACCACCATCGCCCTGGCGATTCTGGCCATTGGCTTGGGTATCTTGTTCGAAAGCCAGAACATCGCCTTCATGGTCGGCCTGGCGTTCTCGATTGCGGCCAGTTGCAACTTCCCGGTACTGCTGCTCTCGATGTACTGGAAAAAGCTGACCACCCGTGGCGCCATGATCGGTGGCTGGATGGGCCTGGTCAGTGCTGTGGCACTGATGATTCTCGGCCCGACCATCTGGGTGCAGATCCTCGGCCACGAGAAAGCCATCTACCCGTACGAGTACCCAGCGCTGTTTTCGATGCTCATCGCCTTTGTTGGGATCTGGTTCTTCTCGATCACTGACAAGTCCAAGGCGGCTGATGAAGAACGTGCGCTGTTCTTCCCGCAGTTCGTTCGCTCGCAAACTGGCCTGGGTGCCTCAGGTGCGGTTTCGCACTGATTGACCCCCTGGCTGTAACCAGACAACGCCCCGCTTGCCGGGGCGTTGTCTTTTGCGCTAATGGCATTCTGAAGTCGTTGGGAAATTTCCCAAGTTTGGTCGGAACGGTCCTATTCTTTGGCGACAGTCACTTACGAATAATTCTCCTTGTTGACGACGCAACGTCGCTCAGCGTTCACCCTATAAGGAGATTGATTCGTGAAACGTATGTTACTTGCCTTCCCTCTGGCTCTACTCAGCGTTGGCTCGGCTTATGCCGTCGAGCCCATCGAGAAGCAGGTTCAAATCACCGCCCAGGTCCCCACTGATGCCTTCTACGTCGAACCTGTGGGCGGCAACTGGATGAATGACCCGCAGGAAATGGCCTGGAACTCGTTCCGCAGCGAGCTGCAACCGATCCGTAAGCAGCTGCAGGTCAAGAGCACGATCGGCCCGATTTCCGCCTACCTGCTTTCACCTGCGGTCGTCGCCAGCGGTAGCAACTGCATCGGCCTGGACGTCAAGGTGGCTGACACCGTGTTGACCACTACCACCGCCGAGGTCGTCAGCGCCGCCCAGGCTGCCCCTGGCGCCGTCATCGGTTTTGAGGCCGCGGCTCAGGCGGCGGGTGCCGGCGGCTACGAGCCGGGCAACTATCAGGGGCTGGTAAGCATGATGTTCGAGACCGCTGCTCCCTAACAGACGTCGCCAAGCTTTTCACCCATCCGTTATTACCTGCCCTGTTCCGCGGTGTTTATCCGCGGGTGAGGGCGGGTATTGCATGCAAGCGACACCATGCCAACTATGCATACCTTCTTCGTTTCGATCAGCTGGCTGCTCGTCTGCCTGTTGTTGGTTCCGGCCAGTGCGGCGGCGTCCAGCGTGCTTGGTGGCCGGGCTCAGGTTCAGGGCCTGCCACGGGAATTCGAAGAACACCTCTTCGACGTGCCTCTGGCTGTACGTGTTGACCTTGATGGCCGCTATTTGGGCGATGCCATGGTCGTGCTCAGCCGTGACGAGCGCGTGCAGTTGCTCGAGTTCACCGAGACCCAGGAAAGCCAGCGTGGGGTAGTGGCCAGCCCGGCTCGCCTGATTGTGCCGGCCCAGGGCACTCAGGCTGTGCGCGTGCTGTATCGCGGTACGCGGGATAGAGAGCGCTATTTCCGCCTGCGCTTCATACCGGTGTTGCCGGAAAGCGGCGATGGCTTTGCTGTCGATGCGCAAGATGCTGAACGTTATCGCGAGCAGCTCAAGGCGGGTGTCAATCTCCTGGCCGGCTACGGCTCGCTGTTGTTTGTACGACCCGGCGAGGCGCGTTTCCAAACGCCGGTGCGGCGTCAGGACGGGCAACTGACAGTTATCAACGAAGGTCACACGACCGTAGTGCTCGACCATTTTCCCCAATGCTCGACGCCGAATCAGACCTGCGAACCGGCCACTAAACACCACCTGCTACCGGGGCGCAGCCGGCAGTTCGACGGTGAGTCGGATAAGGTGCATCAGTTCGAACTGCATGAAGGGGAAAACCTTCAGCTTATGGTGCTCAAGGGATGAGTGCCTGCACGCTGACTCAACCGTATGACGGTGAGCCTGCCCATTACCTATGCCAAGAAAACCACCAAAGGCGCGGCGGACTCGCGAGATGAGTACTTCCTGCAGCTGCCAGGACGCAGGGAGGTTGATGTTTTCCATGATCAGACCGGCGAGCCGCGACGCATGAACTTCCAGTGGACGGCTATCAGTCAGCAGGTGCTGGCATCGAGCCAGATTCGCCATCCTCTTTATCAGTTTGATCTGCACGGTGGTTGCTCCCCAGCAGGCCACATCGCCCAGTTCCGGCCAGCTCTCGTCACTTACCTGTGGGACGTAGGTAGCCCACAACCTCCCGGTGCGTGCTGGGCCAACGGCAAAAATGCACCAGTTGGGCAAGTCGAAGTCGCCAAGGTTTTGGACACCAGTGCAGCCTACGCCATGGACATACCGCCGCCGTACCGATTGAAAGCTGGCACCTACCGCGGCAGCCTGACCTACAGCATCGGCCCCGGCGGCGACTTTGATTTTGGCAACGATGCCACCGAACTTAGTGGAGACAGTTTGACTGTCAACTTTGTGCTCGACGTGCAGCACGCCTTCATTTTCGAGTTCCCGCCGGGCTCGGATCGCGCCGTACTGGAGCCTCAAGGCGGCTGGGATGCCTGGCTGACCGGCGCACGCCGGCCTGGGCGGCTCTACCGGGACTTGCCGTTTCGACTCTGGTCGACCGGGCCGTTCAAGGTTTACAAACAGTGTCAGTACGAGGACGGCGACCGCTGTGGTATCCGTAACGATGACAGCGATCAGGTCCCCGTAACGATCGCGCTCAGCCTGCCGGCGGATGTTGAGCATCGGGGCGGGGCGGTCAGCCGATTGGCGCTGCCTACTGGCCGGTCTGCGGCCCTGCAGTTCGAGGCCGCGACTCCCACCCTTAATCGAGCGGGCCAGCTGCACTTCGAGGTTGCACGTGACGATGTTGGCAGCATGCTCGCCCACCCGGCGGTACCTACACAGGCCAGGTGACAGTGGTATTCGATGCAGAGTTGTAGGACGCCGAATTTCCAGTGAGGAAGGACCATGTATAGAGCATTTGATCTGCGGGAACTGAGCAAGGCTGTCAGGGCGGTGCCGTCCGGCTACACCTATTTTCCCGAGGTGGTGCTCAGTTCGATTAATCAGCAGGATTTGCGGGCCACCGAAGCGCAGTGCATCGCCCGCTTGAGCGACCGTGAGGTGTTGATACTGCAGCAACTGGCTCGTGGCTTGAGCAACAAGGCAATCGGCGAAGCCATGTTGCTCAGCAACCAGACCATCAGTACCTACAAAACGCGTTTGATCGAGAAACTCAGGGTCAAGTCGCTGATCGACCTCGCCGATCTGGCACGGCGCAACCTGTTGATATAACCCGAGCGCTTCCTCAGGGGCGCTACCTGTAGAAGCCTGAGTACGCGGGCTCCTACAGGTAACGCCTGGGTCATATCATGCCGAGTAAGAGCAATACCAGCAGGACCACCAGCACCACACCGATGACACCGGACGGGCCATAGCCCCAACTTCTGGAGTGCGGGAAGACAGGTAAGCCACCAATCAACAGCAGTATCAGAATGATGATGAGTATGGTGCCCATGGCAGTATCCTTGTTTGGCTTGAGGGGGTAGGCGTTTCAGTTCAATCCTGCTGTTCGGCCATGTAATTCATGCCCGCCTGTTAATTCCGACTCCTGTCCGCGACGAAAAGTTTAATAAACCGGTTTCACCCCTGTTTGCCCGGGTCATTCAGCATCCTGATACAGCGTGGGTGCGGCGCTTGCCTTCGCTACACTGGCGCTAACTTTCCAGAACCGTACAAGGCATCCGGCTATGCAAAACCGCATGATGATTACTGGCGCAGGCTCCGGGCTCGGCCGTGAGATCGCGCTGCGCTGGGCACGCGAGGGCTGGCAACTGGCGTTGGCGGATGTCAACGAAGCGGGCCTGAAAGACACCCTGGCACGGGTCAAAGAGGCGGGTGGCCAAGGCTTTGTACAACGCTGCGATGTGCGCGACTACAGTCAACTCACGGCACTGGCCCAGGCCTGTGAAGAGAAGTTTGGCGGTATCGATGTCATCGTCAACAACGCCGGGGTTGCCTCGGGTGGCTTCTTCTCGGAACTGTCACTGGAAGACTGGGAGTGGCAGTTGTCGGTCAACCTGATGGGTGTGGTCAAGGGGTGCAAGGCCTTCTTGCCGATGCTTGAGCGCAGCAAAGGCCGGATTATCAACATCGCGTCAATGGCGGCGTTGATGCAGGGGCCGGCGATGAGTAACTACAACGTGGCCAAGGCCGGCGTACTGGCGCTGTCGGAGAGCTTGCTGATCGAGTTGCGCCAACTCCACGTTGCAGTACATGTGGTGTGCCCGTCGTTCTTCCAGACCAACTTGCTCGATTCGTTCCGCGGCCCGACCCCGGCGATGAAAGCCCAGGTTGGCAAATTGCTGGAAAGCTCGCCGATTAGCGCCGCCGAGATTGCCGAGTATATTTTCGCCCAGGTTGCAGAGGGCCAGTTCCTGATTCTGCCGCATGAACTGGGGCGTGACGCCTGGCAGCTCAAGCAGCGCAATCCACAGGTGATTTACGACGAGATGGCGACCATGGCCGAAAAAATGCGCGCCAAAGCCAAACCGGCGTCCTAGGCGTTGTAGATGGACTGACTGTCAAGAAGTTGGACAGGTTACCCTAGGCCCTTTTTAACGGTGCCGGGGTTGCGGGCGTGATCAATTACTTGTGGTTTTTCCTTGCGGCGGTCTTCGAGATCGCCGGGTGCTATGCCTTTTACATGTGGCTGCGACTAGGCAAGAGCGGCTGGTGGATTGCCCCGGCGCTGCTCAGCCTGACCCTGTTCGCCCTGATCCTTACCCGCGTCGAGGCCGCTTACGCCGGGCGCGCCTACGCCGCCTACGGTGGCATCTACATCGTCACGTCGTTGCTGTGGCTGGCGCTGGTCGAACGTGCTCGGCCGCTCGGCAGCGATTGGATCGGCGCGCTGCTGTGTGTGTTGGGGGCCAGTATCATTGTGTTGGGACCGCGCCTGCAGAGTGCTTAAACAGCGAAAATCTGTAGGTAAATTCGTCAATCAAAGTAGGACTGGTCTATTTGTTTGACGAAGGATTGTGGCGCTCTGCCACCCCGTGCAGTCTCCGAATTCTCAGCGTTAGGGAGGATCGGAGCATGTTGGTTATAGGCCGCGAAGTAGGCGAGGTCATCGCCATTGATGAACACATCAAGGTCAAGGTGCTCTCGGTAGAGGGCAACGTGGTGCGCTTCGGTATCAGCGCACCGCGCGAGATTGAGGTGCATCGAGCAGAAATCTATCGGCGGATAGCCGAGCTGTCAGGCAAGGGTTCAGATTGATCCGTCGAACAGTTCTTTGGGCACGTCGTGCTTGGCCAACAGTTGGCATTGCTGGCTTTCGAGGTCGAAGAGGATGAAAGCCTGCTGTTTGGCCAAGGCCTGGCGCACGCGCAACACGCGGGTTTCCAGCGGGGTGTCGTCGCCGTTGTCGGTGCCGTCGCGGGTGACGAAGTCCTCGATCAGGCGCGTGAGGGTCTCGGCTTCGAGTTGGTCGTAGGGAATCAGCATATGCAAGACAGGTTTGGCGAAGTGAGCACCCATGCTACGCGAAACCTGTCCTGGCTGTGTAGGCGCTAGTGCTTGATGCCGACCAGACTGTCGACCGCAGGCACGCGGGTTTCGGTTTCCATCTGCGCGTCGTGTTCAAGCTGATGGCTGAAACTTTCCAATGAACTGCCGGTGGCGTGCGAGTCGCTGGCAAATACCGGCGGGCTGAGCAGGTAGGCCGTGAGCAGGCGGCTCAGTGCTGCCAGGCTGTCGATATGGGTTCGTTCATAGCCGTGGGTGGCATCGCAACCAAAGGCCAGCAGCGCGGTACGGATGTCGTGACCGGCAGTGATCGCCGAGTGAGCGTCGCTAAAGTAATAGCGAAATACATCGCGGCGTGCCGGCAGTTCGTTGTCACGGGCCAGCTTGAGCAGATGGCGCGACAGGTGATAATCGTAAGGGCCGGCCGAGTCTTGCATGGCGACGCTGACGGCATGCTCGCTGGAGTGCTGGCCGGGCGCGACCGGGGCGATATCAATGCCGACAAACTCGCTGACATCCCAGGGCAGGGCGGCAGCAGCGCCTGAGCCGGTTTCCTCTGTGATGGTGAACAGTGGGTGGCAGTCAATCAATGGCTGGGCGTCGCTGTCGACCACGGCTTTGAGCGACGCCAGCAGCGCCGCTACGCCTGCTTTGTCATCCAAGTGGCGGGCGCTGATGTGACCGCTTTCGGTGAACTCCGGCAGCGGGTCGAAAGCGACAAAATCACCGATATCGATGCCCAGTGACTGACAGTCGGCACGGGTCGCACAGTAGGCGTCGAGGCGCAGCTCAATGTGTTCCCAGCTCACCGGCATCTGGTCGATGGCGGTGTTGTAAGCGTGCCCGCTGGCCATCAACGGCAGGACGCTGCCACGCAGCACGCCGTTGTCGGTAAACACACTGACGCGGCTGCCTTCGGCGAAACGACTGGACCAGCACCCCACCGGCGCTAGCGACAGTCGGCCGTTGTCCTGGATCGCCCGCACGCTGGCGCCGATGGTATCCAGGTGCGCCGACACGGCGCGGTCCGGTGAGCTCTTGCGCCCTTTGAGGGTGGCGCGGATGGTGCCGCGGCGGGTCAGCTCGAAAGGGATGCCGAGTTCTTCCAGGCGCTCGGCGACATAGCGCACGATGGTGTCGGTAAAACCGGTGGGGCTGGGGATGGCGAGCATCTCCAGCAAGACTTTCTGCAGGTAATTGAGATCGGGTTCCGGCAGTTGTTCGGGCATGCGGCCTCCTGGGCTCATGGCGTCGGTTTGCTGTGTGGGAACAGCAAGTCGACGAAGCGTTCGGCGGTGGGTTGCGGTTCGTGGTTGGCCAGGCCAACGCGTTCGTTGGCTTCGATGAACACGTGCTCGGGCTGATCGGCGGCCTTGACCATCAGATCGAAACCGACCACGGGAATATCGAGGGCGCGGGCGGCACGCACGGCAGCATCAACCAATTGCGGATGCAGGCGCTCGGTGACGTCTTCCAGACAACCGCCGGTGTGCAGGTTGGCAGTGCGCCGTACGGTGAGGCGCTGGCCAGCGGGCAGCACGGTGTCGTAATCGACCCCAGCAGCGTGCAGGGTGCGCTGGGTTTCTTCATCCAGTGGGATGCGGCTTTCGCCGCCGGTAGCGGCCTGGCGTCGGCGGCTTTGCGCTTCGATCAAGGCACCCACGGCATGCTGGCCGTCGCCAACGATCTGCGCCGGATGACGAATGGCGGCGGCGACCACTTCAAAGCCGATCACCACGATGCGCAAATCCAGGCCCTCGTGGAAACTCTCCAGCAACACGTTGCTGTCGAAACGTCGAGCGTTTTCCACCGCCTGGTTGATCTCTTCCAGGCTGGTCAGATTGACCGCCACCCCTTGGCCTTGCTCACCGTCCAGCGGCTTGACCACCACCGCGCCGTGGTCTTCGAGAAACGCCAGGTTGTCGTCGGCATTGCCGGCCAGTTGCTGCGCCGGCAGTTGCAGCCCGGCGTTGTTCAGCACCTTGTGGGTCAGGCTCTTGTCCTGGCACAGGGTCATGCTTACAGCGCTGGTCAGGTCACTGAGCGATTCGCGGCATCGCACCCGCCGTCCGCCCAGGCTAAGGGTGAACAGCCCGCGCTCGGCGTCATCGACCTGCACATCGATGCCGCGCCGATACGCTTCTTCGACGATGATCCGGGCGTAGGGATTGAACCCGGCTTCAGGCCCTGGGCCAAGGAACAGCGGCTGGTTGATGCCGTTCTTGCGCTTGACCGCGAAGGTCGGCAGGGTGCGAAAACCGAGCTTGGCATACAAGCGTTTGGCCTGGCGATTGTCGTGCAGCACCGACAGGTCCAGGCAGCTCAGGCCGCGGCTCATGAAGTGCTCGATCAAGTGCCGCACCAGCACTTCGCCGACCCCAGGCCGGGTACAGTGCGGGTCTACCGCCAGGCACCAGAGGCTGCTGCCATGCTCGGGGTCGGCAAAGGCCTTGTGATGATTCAGACCCATGACACTACCGATCACCGCGCCATTGTCTTCGTCCTCGGCCAACCAATACACCGGCCCACCGAGGTGGCGCGGGGTCAGCAGCGCTGGGTCGATCGGCAGCATGCCCCGGGCCAGGTACAGGGCATTGATCGCCTGCCAATCGCTGTCACTCTGCACGCGGCGGATTCGAAAACCACGAAACACCCGCTGCGCCGGGCGGTAGTCGCTGAACCACAGGCGCAGGGTGTCGGAGGGGTCGAGGAACAGCTGTTGCGGTGCCTGGGCCAGTACTTGCTGCGGCGCCGCCACGTACAGGGCGATGTCCCGCTCGCCGGGCCGCTCCTCTTGCAGGGCGATGGCCAGGCTTTGCGGATCGGGGAAGGTGTGGCCGATCAGCAACCGCCCCCAGCCGCAATGCAATGACCGCGGCTGATCGTGAGGTTGACTGCCGTCGCCAGCCAATTGCGCCTGCAAGCGCTCATAGGACGGCACCTGGCCGCGCAGCAGACGCTGGCCATAAGGTGATGCGTGGGCTTTCATCGGTCAGATTCCTTGCTCGCTGAGCCACAGGTTCAAGGCTGCCAGTTGCCACAGTTTCGAGCCGCGTAACGGCGTCAGTTGGCCATGCGGATCGCTGAGCAGGCGGTCCAGCGCTGCCGGCTCGAACAGGCCGCGGTCCTGGCTGGGGTCCAGCAGCAGCTCGCGCACCCAGTCCAGAGTTGCCCCTTGCAGATGCTTGAGGCCTGGCACCGGGAAGTAACCTTTCTTGCGGTCAATCACTTCGCTGGGAATGACCAGGCGCGCCGCTTCCTTGAGCACCTGTTTGCCGCCGTCGGGCAGCTTGAAGCACCCCGGGATGCGCGCCGACAATTCCACCAGTCGGTAGTCGAGAAACGGCGTGCGTGCTTCCAGGCCCCAGGCCATGGTCATGTTGTCGACCCGTTTGACCGGGTCATCGACCAGCATCACTGTGCTGTCCAGGCGCAGTGCCTTGTCCACCGCCGCGCTGGCACCTGGCTGGGCGAAGTGCTGGCGGACAAAATCGCCGGCGGCGTCGTGATCGAGTCGCCACGGCTGCTGGACGGTGGTGGCGTAGTCGTCATAGCTGCGGTCGAAGAAGGCGTCGCGATAGGCGTTATAAGGGCTCTGCGTGCCATCCACCTGCGGGTACCAGTGATAGCCGGCGAACAACTCGTCGGCGCCCTGGCCGCTTTGCACCACCTTGCAGTGCTTGGCCACTTCGCGCGACAACAGGTAGAACGCGATGCAGTCGTGGCTGACCATCGGCTCGCTCATGGCGCGGAACGCGGCCGGCAGTTGCTCGATGATTTCCCGTTCGTCAATGCGCAACTGGTGATGACGAGTGCCGTAGTGGCGCGCGATCAGATCGGAGTACTGGAACTCGTCACCGCGTTCGCCACCGGCATCCTCGAAGCCGATGGAGAAGGTCGACAGGTCTTCGACACCGACTTCGCGCAGCAGGCCGACGAGCAGGCTCGAATCCACCCCACCCGAAAGCAGCACGCCGACATCCACGGCGGCGCGTTGACGGATTGCCACGGCCTCGCGGGTGCTTTCCAGTACCCGGTCGCGCCAGTCTTCCAGGGTCAGATCGTGTTCGTCGGAGCGCGGGCCGTAATGCAACTGCCACCAGACTTGCTGTTCAACCCGGCCCTGAGCATCGACGCGCATCCAGGTGGCCGGTGGCAGCTTCTGGACATTGGCCAGCAAGGTGCGCGGGGCGGGCACCACGGCATGAAAATTCAGGTAGTGGTTGAGGGCGACCGGATCGAGCATTGGGTTGATGTCGCCACCCTGCAACAAGGCCGGCAGGCTTGAAGCGAAGCGCAGGCGTTCGCCGTTGCGCGACAAGTACAAGGGCTTAACTCCCAGGCGGTCGCGAGCAAGGAACAGCTGCTGACTGTCACGCTCCCAGATCGCCAGGGCGAACATGCCGTTCAGGCGCGGCAGCAGCTCGGCGCCCCAGGCGTGGTAGCCCTTGAGCAGCACTTCGGTGTCGCCCTCGGAATAGAACGCGTAACCCAGGCTTTCCAACTCGCTGCGCAGTT
This sequence comes from Pseudomonas sp. UM16, assembly GCF_050312595.1. NCBI lineage: Bacteria > Pseudomonadati > Pseudomonadota > Gammaproteobacteria > Pseudomonadales > Pseudomonadaceae > Pseudomonas > Pseudomonas sp. UM16. The sequence continues at coordinate 39,731 of NZ_JBNPJT010000019.1, forward strand.
CCGGGAAATTGTAGATAGCGCCGTTGAAGGCCAGTGACAGACCCAACTGGTTGTCGACCATCGGCTGCGCCGAGCCGTCGGACAGGTCCATGATTTTCAGCCGACGATGGCCCAGCGCAATCGGTCCCTGGCTATGAAAGCCCCAGGCATCGGGGCCGCGAGGCGCCAGGTGATGGGTTATTCGCTCGACCGCGGCGAGGTCCGCCGGGCGTGGTGGGTGGTCTACAGGGGTGAAACGAAACTCTCCAGCTAATCCGCACATAAGTCCTTACCGGTTTTGCCGTTGGGGAAGGTGCCAATACACAGGCACAAGGAAACTGACCTAGCGCCATCGTGAGAGTTTTAGAACAATAAGTTATAAAGCGCAGCCACAAGCGGCAAGTTACAAGCCGCAAGCGAGAATCACCCCGATCCACTTACCGCTTATAGCTTGCCGCTTGCCGCTGTTTTCCCTCTTATTAGCTCGCGCAGCATGAAGCGATTCGGGTGGCAGGCCTCGGCGACGCTTCGCGGCAGCGGCAAGGGGGCGTTGTCGGCCCAGGCGGCGATCAGTTCGCCGGACAAGGGCGCGGTAATCAGCCCGCGTGAGCCATGCCCGCTGTTGATGTACAAGCCCTCGAGCCACGGGCAGGGCGTGGCCGGTATTTGCCGGGCATCTTTGGCCAACACCGCATAGCACTGTGCGAATGCCTGCTGGTCGGCCAGTGGGCCGACGATCGGCAGGTAGTCAGGGCTGGTGCAGCGAAAGGCGGCGCGGCCCTGCAGGGTGTGCGGATCGATCCGGTGGGCGTTCAGACGTTCGGCCAGGTCACTGGAAATCTCCTCCAGCAAGGCCAGGTTGCCGATGTGTTCGCCAGCGGTCGGGGTCAGGTCGATGTTGTGAAAGTCGAAACTGGCGCCCAGAGTATGTTCGCCCTCACGTGGCGGCGCGACGTAACCTTCGGCGCACACCACGCAGTTCAAGGCCTGGCTTGGCGCCGTGGCTGGCAGGCGGGTGACTTGGCCGCGAATACGTTTGAGCGGCAGGTTCGCGCAGGGTTCGAAACGCTGAATCTCGGCAGCAGTGGCCAGCACCACCAGCGGTGCACTGGCCAGCAGCTTGTCGCTTTCCCAGGCCTGCCAAAGGTCGTCGACCTTACGCAGCTCCAGCACCTGATGGTGGGTTAGCACGGTGATGTTGGGGTGCTGCAGTTGAACCTGGCACAAGGCCGGTGGATGCACCCAGCCCCCTTCTGGATAGTACAGCCCGCCGCTGGCCAAGCTTACTCCTGCGACGGACTCGGCCTGCTCACGGCTCAGGCGTTGCAACAACTGCGGGTTAAAGGCTTCGGCCAGCAGCGTCTGGCGTTGGCCTTCTTTGGCGTCGAAGGCCAGTTGCAAGACCCCACAGCCATCCCAGTCGCGGCCACGCTGCAGCGTCTCAAGCAAGCGCCGGGTGTAACCGAAGCCACTGAGGATCAAGCGCGACAAGGCGGTGCCATGGGCGGAAAGCTTGAGGTAGAGCACCCCTTGCGGGTTACCCGATGCTTCGGCCGCTGGCGTTGCATGGCGCTCCAGAACCTGCACCTGCCAGCCGCGCGCTGCCAGGCTCGCCGCCGTGGCGCAACCGGCCAGGCCCGCGCCGATGACCAGGGCCTGACGCGGGCCGGGCAGGGCTGCGGGGCGGGCGAACCAAGGGGCACTGGCTGGCAATTGCAGCTCGGCGGGGCGGCCGCGGAAGGCGCCTCGCAGGATCTCCCACTTCTTGCCGATACCGGGTATGCGCTTCATCTCGAAGCCTACGGCGATTAGGCCACGGCGCACCCAACCGGTGCTGGTGAAAGTACCCAGGGTCGCATTGGCCGCTGACAGCCGTCCGACCTCAGTGAACAGTTCCGGGGTCCACATTTGCGGGTTCTTGGCCGGGGAAAAGCCGTCGAGGAACCAGGCATCGACCTCGGCATCCAGTTGTGGCAACTGCTCCAGCACATCGCCGATGATCAGCGTCAGGCGTACCCGGCCCTGGTCGAAGACGAAGGTCTGGAAGCCGTCATGCACCGCCACGTAGTGCGCCAGTAGTTGGCTACTGAAGGGCTCCAGCTCCGGCCACAGGGCCAGGGCGCGGGTCAGGTCGGTGTGGCTGAGCGGGTACTTCTCGACACTGATGAAGTGCAGGCGTGCGTCAGGACTCGCACACTCGCTGAACAGTTGCCAGGCACAGAAGAAGTTCAGCCCGGTGCCGAAGCCGGTTTCACCAATCACCAGGCACTGTCCGGGGGCCATCGTGCTGAAGCGCTGGCGCAAATTGTTCTGTTCGATGAACACATGACGGGTCTCTTCCAGGCTCTGATCCTTGGAGAAGTAAATGTCATCGAACTGGCGTGAGTGGGGACGGCCCTGGTCGTCCCAGTCGATCTGGGCGTAGTGGGTTACTTCGGTCATGGTCGGCTCAGGCATGTCTAGAGCGGCATTTTAGCTTACCCGGACAAACTCTACCCGGATCCGCTAGTCTTGCTTATCCATGTAGGGAGCCTGGTATGTTCGAATCCGCTGAAATTGGTCACGCCATCGACAAACAAACCTACGACGCCGAGGTGCCGGCGCTGCGTGAGGCCTTGCTTGAGGCGCAATACGAACTCAAGCAACAGGCGCGTATCCCGGTGATTGTGCTGATCAATGGCATTGAAGGCGCCGGCAAGGGCGAAACGGTAAAGCTGCTCAACGAGTGGATGGACCCGCGCTTGATCGAAGTGCGCACCTTTGACCAACAAACCGATGAGGAGCTTGCCCGGCCACCGGCCTGGCGCTACTGGCGGGCACTGCCGGCCAAGGGGCGGATGGGCGTGTTCTTCGGCAACTGGTACAGCCAGATGCTGCAGGGCCGCGTGCATGGCGAGTTCAAGGACGCCGTACTTGACCAGGCGATCCGCGGCGCTGAACGCCTGGAAGAGATGCTCTGCGATGAAGGCGCGCTGATCTTCAAGTTCTGGTTTCACCTGTCCAAGAAACAGATGAAAGCACGCCTCAAGGCGCTCAAGGAAGATCCGTTGCACAGCTGGCGCATCAGCCCGCTGGACTGGCAGCAGGAGGAAACCTATGACCGTTTCGTGCGCTTCGGCGAGCGCGTTCTGCGCCAGACCAGCCGCGACTATGCCCCTTGGCATGTGATCGAAGGGGTTGATCCGCATTATCGCAGCCTGGCGGTCGGGCGCATTTTACTGGAAGGGTTGCAGGCGGCGCTAAAGGTCCAGCATGCGCCGCTACATCACACCAACATTGCGCCGCTGGGCAGGAGCATTGATGAGCGCAGCCTGGTGGATAGCCTGGACCTGAGTCTGAGCCTGAGCAAAAGTGACTATCAGGAGCAACTGATCAGCGAGCAGGCGCGTCTGGCTGGCTTGCTGCGCGACAAGCGCATGCGCCGCCATGCACTGATTGCGGTGTTCGAAGGCAACGATGCGGCGGGCAAGGGCGGTGCCATCCGCCGCGTCGCCGATGCGCTGGACCCACGTCAGTACCGCATCGTGCCGATTGCCGCGCCCACCGAAGAAGAACGTGCGCAACCGTACCTATGGCGGTTCTGGCGGCACATTCCGGCGCGTGGCAAGTTCACTGTGTTCGACCGTTCCTGGTATGGCCGGGTACTGGTCGAGCGGGTCGAGGGCTTTTGCAGTCAAGCCGACTGGATGCGCGCCTACGGTGAGATCAACGATTTTGAAGAACAGTTGGTCAATGCCGGGGTGGTGCTGGTCAAGTTCTGGCTGTCGATTGATGAGCAGACGCAGCTTGAGCGCTTTCAGGAGCGTGAGCAGATTCCGTTCAAACGCTTCAAAATCACCGAAGAAGACTGGCGCAACCGCGAAAAGTGGGGTGAGTACGCTGAAGCGGTGGGCGATATGGTCGACCGTACCAGTTCCGCAATTGCACCCTGGACGCTGGTCGAGGCCAATGACAAGCGCTGGGCCCGGGTCAAGGTGCTGCGCACCATCAACAACGCGTTGGAGGCAGCGTTCAAGAAAGACAAGAAATAGGCGCTATTTCCTGTGGCAGACGGCCTTGCCAGCGATGCGGACGACGCGCAGGAACTGAGGGAATGAAATACTGAATTCTTTTCCGCAATTGTACCTGTCGGCCCGCATGCCCAGCCCGTAGAATTCAGCCTCCCCCCTCCACAGGGCTTTTGAGGCTGTTATGCATATTTCTTCCGGACGCTGGGTCTACGGTCTGTCGCTGTCATTACTGACCGCCTTGCTCTGGGGCATTCTGCCGATCAAGCTCAAACAGGTGCTGCAGGTGATGGACCCGATCACTGTCACCTGGTTTCGCCTGGCGGTTTCCGGCGGCCTGTTGTTTGCCTGGCTGGCCGCCAGCAAGCGCCTGCCGAGGTTCAACCGCCTCGGGCGCAAGGGCTGGGGCCTGGTGGCGTTGGCCACCTGCGGGCTGGTCGGCAACTATGTGTTGTACCTGATGGGCCTGAACCTGCTCAGCCCCGGCACCGCGCAATTGGTGGTGCAGCTTGGCCCGGTGCTGTTGCTGGTGGCCAGTGTATTCCTGTTCAAAGAGCGCTTCAGCCTCGGCCAAGGCATCGGCCTGCTCATCCTGCTGATGGGCTTTGGCCTGTTTTTCAATCAGCGCCTGGAAGAGCTGTTGACCTCCCTTAGCGTGTACACCACCGGTGTGCTGACGATCATTCTGGCCACCACGATCTGGGTGTTCTACGCCCTGAGCCAGAAGCAACTGTTGACGGTGTGGAATTCGATGCAGGTGATGATGGTTATCTACCTGTGCTGTGCGGTGCTCCTGACACCGTGGGTGCACCCGCTTGAAGCGCTGCAACTCAGCCCGCTGCAAGGGTGGCTGTTGCTCGCCTGCTGCCTCAATACGCTGGTGGCCTACGGCGCTTTCGCCGAAGCGCTGGCGCACTGGGAAGCCTCGAAAGTCAGCGCCACCTTGGCACTGACGCCGCTGGTGACCTTTGTCGCCGTAGCCTTGGCCGCCTGGTTCTGGCCTGACTATGTGCATGCCGAGCAAATCAATTCGTTGGGCTATATTGGTGCGCTGGTGGTGGTACTGGGCTCAGCACTGACCGCGCTGGGCCCGTCGCTGATGGCCGGTTGGCGGGCCAGGCGCCTGCGCCTGGCCCGGTAAGCTCAACCTTTCTTGCCTGGTTCGAGCATGTCTTGCGGGCGTACCCACTCGTCAAACTGCTGATTGCTCAGGTAGCCGAGACTCAAGGCCGCTTCACGCAAGGTGGTGCCTTCGCTATAGGCCTTCTTGGCAATTTCCGCGGCCTTGTCGTAGCCGATATGCGGGTTGAGCGCGGTGACCAGCATCAGCCCGCGCTCCAGGTGCGCGGCCATCTGTTCGGCATCCGGTTCAATACCGGCCACGCAATGCTGCTGGAAGTTGCGACAACCGTCAGCCAGCAGCTCGATCGACTGCAGCAGGTTGTGAATGATCACCGGCTTGAACACGTTCAGTTGCAGATGGCCTTGGCTGGCGGCAAAGCCAATGGCGGTGTCGTTGCCCAGCACCTGGCAGGCCAACATCGACAGCGCCTCGCATTGGGTCGGGTTGACCTTGCCGGGCATGATCGAGCTGCCGGGTTCATTGGCTGGCAGGCGCACTTCAGCAAGCCCGGTACGTGGGCCGGAGCTGAGCAGGCGCAGGTCGTTGGCCAGTTTCATCAACGCCACCGCCAAGGTTTTCAGGCCACCTGCCAGGGTGGTCAGCGGTTCATGCCCGGCGAGGGCGGCAAACTTGTTTGGCGCGGTGACGAAGGGTAAGCCGGAGAGGGCGGCAAGTTCGGCGGCAATGGCTTCGGCAAACCCGTGTGGGGCATTCAGCCCGGTGCCGACCGCCGTGCCACCCTGGGCCAGTTCACACACGGCCGGCAGGGCGCTGCGAATCGCCCGCTGGGCATAATCGAGTTGTGCGACATAGGCCGAGACTTCCTGGCCGAAGGTGATCGGCGTGGCGTCCATCATGTGTGTACGGCCGGTCTTGACCAGGTGCTGGTGACGCGCCGCCAGCTCCGCCAACCCCGATGACAGTTCGGCGATCGCCGGGAGCAGATGGTGCTGGACCGCTTGGGCGGCGGCGATGTGCATGGCGGTGGGGAAGCAATCGTTGGAGCTTTGTGAGCGATTGACATGATCGTTGGGGTGTACCGGAACCTTGCCACCACGGCCCTTGCCCGCCAGTTCGTTGGCACGCCCGGCAATCACTTCATTGACGTTCATGTTGCTCTGGGTGCCGCTGCCGGTCTGCCAGACGACGAGTGGAAACTGGTCGTCGAGCTGGCCGTCGAGCACCTCATCAGCCGCCTGTTCGATCAGCCGGGCAATGTTGGCCGGCAGGTCACCGTTGCGGTCGTTGACGCGTGCAGCGGCTTTTTTGATCATCGCCAGGGCATGCAAAACAGCCAGGGGCATGCGTTCTTTACCGATGGCGAAGTTGATCAGCGAGCGTTGCGTCTGGGCACCCCAATAGGCTTGCTCAGGAACTTCGACCTCGCCCAGGCTGTCAGTTTCGATACGGCTCATGCTGCGCTCACTCCCTTGTGGTCTGAATTCGCAGTTTAGGTCCCTTTTTGTCGCAGCGGTTCCATCGCTCGTCGACCCACTTGAGTGCCGTGCCCGAGTCGGCGCAGAATGCTCTACTCTGGGGTACTACCTCCTCTGTCTAATGAAGGAATAACGATGACCCGTCTTCGCGCCCTTTGCACTGCTGTTGCGCTGGTCTGCGCCAGCGGCCAGGTGCTTGCCGATACCGCTAGCCACAACGCCAGTGCCGAAAAATTCCTCATGATGGCGCATGCTGACAAGCTGGGCACTCCGGTCTACATGCAGGTGCAACAGATGTTTGCCCAGCGCTTTGAACAGACCAAGGCCCCAGCCTCGAAAAAAGCCGTGCTCGACACCTACCAGGCCAAGGCCAATGCCGCCCTGGACCAGGCCATTGGCTGGAACAAGCTCAAGCCGGACATGGTCAAGCTGTACACCACTACCTTCACCGAAAAAGAGCTCAAGGACCTGGTAGCCTTCTATCAGTCGCCACTGGGCAAGAAAGTCCTGGAAAAGATGCCGCAGGTTACCCAGCAGTCGGCCCAGTTGACCCAGAAGAAGCTGGAAAGCGCGGTGCCGGTGGTCAACAAGCTGCTGGCTGACATGACCAAGGAACTCGACCCGAACGCTGGCAAGGCCGCCGCGCCAGCGAAGAAGTAAACCGTGGAGCCGTCCATGTCCATGCAGCAAAAGATTGAACAAAGCCTGGCCGCGTTGGCGCCGCAGCACCTGTCGGTGCTCGACGAAAGCCATATGCACAGCCGTGGGCAAGAAACCCACTACAAGGCAGTGCTGGTCAGCGAGCAGTTTGCTGGCCTGAACAGCGTCAAGCGCCACCAGAAGGTCTACGCCACCTTGGGTGAACTGATGGGGCAGGTGCATGCCCTGGCCCTGCACACCTACACCCCCGAGGAGTGGCAGAAGGTTGGCGCCGCACCCGCATCACCCACCTGTGCAGGTGGTAGCAAACACTGATTTCATCGTCAGGTTTTTGCTAGAATGTGCAACGCGCCGCTCGTCGGCGCGTTTTTTTTGCCATCCGGTCCGCCCTTTGCGAGGGTGACCACCTGGAGATTGACTGCATGACCCAAGCTATCGTCGTGGCGGCGCTGTACAAGTTCGTCACCCTGAAAGATTACGTCGAGTTGCGCGAACCGCTGCTCGAAAGCATGACCGCCAACGGCATCAAGGGCACCCTGTTGCTGGCCGAAGAAGGCATCAACGGCACCGTTTCCGGTACCCGTGAAGGGATCGACGGCCTACTGGCCTGGCTGCGCAGCGATGAGCGCCTGGTGGACATCGACCACAAAGAATCCTACTGCGACGAACAGCCGTTCTACCGCACCAAGGTCAAGCTCAAGAAAGAGATCGTCACCCTGGGCGTCGAGGGCGTGGACCCGAACTACAAGGTCGGCACCTACGTCGAGCCCAAGGACTGGAACGCGCTGATCAGCGACCCGGAAGTCCTGTTGATCGACACCCGTAACGATTACGAAGTGTCCATCGGCACCTTTGAAGGCGCGATCGACCCGAAAACCACCACCTTCCGCGAGTTCCCTGAGTACATCAAGGCCAACTTCGATCCCTCGCGGCACAAGAAGGTGGCGATGTTCTGCACCGGTGGCATCCGCTGCGAAAAAGCCTCCAGCTACATGCTCGGTGAAGGTTACGAAGAGGTCTATCATCTTAAAGGCGGGATCCTGAAATACCTCGAAGAGGTGCCGCAGGACGAAAGCCGCTGGCAGGGCGATTGCTTCGTGTTCGACAACCGGGTCACCGTGCGTCACGACCTCAGCGAAGGCGACTACGACCAGTGCCATGCTTGCCGTACCCCGATCAGCGTGGAAGACCGTGCGTCCGAGCATTATTCGCCAGGTATCAGTTGCCCGCATTGCTGGGACAGCCTGAGCGAAAAGACCCGACGCAGCGCCATTGACCGGCAGAAGCAGATCGAATTGGCCAAGGCCCGCAACATGCCGCACCCGATCGGTCACAACTACCGCAAAGCTGCTGAGGCCTGATTGATGTCTGCACGCTTGCTCTATGTGATGGATCCGATGTGTTCCTGGTGCTGGGGGTTTGCGCCGGTGGCCCAGGCCCTGATCGCCCAGGCGCGTGCCGCCGGGATCGACACCCAGTTGGTGCCGGGCGGCTTGCGTACCGGTAGCAGCGCCCTGGACGCATCGACCCGCGGTTACATCCTTGAGCACTGGCAGGCAGTCAATCAAGCTACCGGTCAGCCCTTCACTCTGGAAGGGGCGATGCCGGACGGTTTTGTCTACGACACAGAACCTGCCTGCCGCGCGCTGGTGGCCGCCCGTGGTCTGGACCCGCAGCGCACCTGGGCATTGCTCGCGGCGATCCAGCAAGCGTTTTATCAGGGTGGCGAAGACGTCACCCTAGCGCCAAAACTGGTGGCGCTGGCTGAGCAGGTGGGTTTTGAGCGTGCTGCCTTTGCCGAGTGTTTCACCAGTGCCGACGTGCGTTCGGCCACAGCTGCAGATTTCACCTGGGTACAGGACCTGGGCATCGCTGGTTTCCCCACCTTGCTGGCCGAACGTAACGGCCAGCTGGCGTTGCTGACCAATGGCTATCAGCCGCTCGAGGTGTTGAGCCCGTTGCTTGGCCGCTGGCTACAGCAGGCCGTTTGTGCTTGACCTGCCAGGCTCACCCGACCCTGTGCCGGGGCCAGCACCCACTGTTGCCGATCGCTTGAGCTGGGCAGAAATCCGTCGCCTGGCCCTGCATCATCGCAAAGCCCTGTGGGTCGCCAATGGCATCGCCGTACTGGCGGCGCTGTGCAGCGTGCCGATTCCCTTGCTGCTGCCGTTGCTGGTCGATGAAGTCCTGCTTGGCCACGGCGATGCCGCGCTCAAGTGGATGAATCAGTTCCTGCCGGACAGTTGGCAGGTGGCGGCCGGTTATATCGGCTTGATGTTGGTGCTGACCTTGTGTCTGCGTTGCGCCGCACTGGCCTTCAACGTGATACAGGCCAAGCTGTTCGCCGGTCTGGCCAAAGATATTGTTTATCGCCTGCGTATCCGCCTGATCGAGCGACTCAAGCGTATCTCCTTGAAAGAGTACGAAAGCCTGGGCAGCGGCACGGTGACCACCCATCTGGTTACCGACCTGGACACCCTGGATAAATTCGTCGGCGAAACCCTTAGCCGTTTCTTGGTGGCCATGCTGACCCTGACCGGCACTGCGGCGATCCTGATGTGGATGCACTGGAAGCTGGCATTGCTGATCCTGCTCTTCAACCCCTTGGTGATCTTTGCCACGGTGCAGTTGGGCAAGCGGGTAAAGCACCTGAAAAAGCTTGAGAACGACAGCACCTCACGTTTCACCCAAGCACTGACCGAAACCCTCGATGCCATTCAGGAAATCCGTGCCAGCAACCGCCAGGGCTATTTCCTTGGGCGTCTGGGACTGCGGGCTCAAGAGGTCCGCAATTACGCCGTGGCGTCGCAATGGAAGAGTGATGCCAGTGGACGCGCCAGTGGTCTGCTGTTCCAGTTCGGTATTGATATTTTCCGCGCAGCGGCGATGCTCACGGTCTTGTTCTCCGACCTGTCGATCGGGCAGATGCTCGCGGTGTTCAGCTACCTGTGGTTCATGATTGGCCCGGTTGAGCAACTGCTCAACCTGCAATACGCCTACTACGCTGCCGGCGGCGCCTTGAGTCGGCTCAACGAGCTGCTGGCGCGCGCCGATGAGCCGCAGTACCCCGGTGGTGTCGATCCGTTCAAGGGCCGTGACACGGTCGGCATCGAAGTGCAGGGATTGCGCTTTGCCTACGGTGAAGAGCCGGTGCTTGACCAGTTGAACCTGTCCATCGCCCCTGGCGAAAAGGTCGCGATCGTCGGTGCCAGTGGCGGCGGCAAGAGCACCCTGGTGCAGCTGCTGCTTGGGCTCTACAGCGCCCAGGCCGGCACGATCCGTTTCGGCGGCTCGACCTTGCAGGACATCGGCCTGGAGACCTTGCGCGAACATGTCGCGGTGGTGCTGCAGCATCCGTCGCTGTTCAACGACACGGTGCGCGCCAACCTGACCATGGGCCGCGACTGCAGCGACGACGCCTGCTGGCAGGCGCTGGGTATCGCTCAGCTCGACACCACCATTGCCGCCTTGCCGCATGGCCTGGACACCGTGGTCGGGCGTTCGGGTGTGCGCTTGTCGGGCGGGCAGCGTCAGCGCCTGGCGATTGCGCGGATGGTACTGGCCGAGCCCAAGGTGGTGATTCTCGACGAAGCCACCTCGGCGCTGGATGCGGCCACCGAGTACAACCTGCATCAGGCGTTGACCCGCTTCCTCAGCGCGCGGACCACCTTGATCATTGCCCACCGCTTGTCCGCCGTGAAGCAGGCCGACCGCGTATTGGTCTTCGATGGTGGGCACGTCGCCGAAGATGGCGATCACCAACAACTGATCGCCGATGGCGGTTTGTACGCCAAGTTGTACGGGCATTTGCAACAGAGTTGAGGCAAAAATAGCGGTAATAGAGAAAAGCTCTCCAGAAGTGGGGGCAAATAGCCTAGGCTGTGCGTTTATAAGATAGAGATTTATCCGGCTCTGTGTGCAAGGGACCTCATGAAGCGAACACGGATTCTCGAAGCACCGAACTTGTTGGGCATCATTTGGCCCTTTGTTGCGGTAGTAGTGTTTCAGGCATTGCTTGGGGGCATCAGCCTGTACGCCTTGTCGGCGGTGCGTGGTTACGTGGCGGGGGAGAGCCTCTGGTCCAAGGGACAGAAGGACGCGATCTACTACCTCAACCTGTATGCCGATAGCCGTGACGAGGCCAATTTTCACAAGTACCAAAAGGCCTTTGCCGTGCCACAGGGCGGCCATGACCTGCGGGTTGCCCTGGATATGCCGAACCCCGATCTGGAAGCGGCGCGACGGGGCATTCTTCAAGGCGGCAATCATCCTGACGACATCTCCAGCGTTATCTGGCTGTACCTGAACTTTCGCCAGGTCAGTTACCTGGAAAAAGCCATCGAGTTGTGGGCGGTGGGTGACGGTTTTCTCAGCCAGTTGCACGAAGTTGCCTTGCAGATGCACCAGGGCTTTCTATCAGGGACGGCGAGTGCCGATGATGTCGCCGCCTGGAAGGCGCGCATTGCCACCATCAACGACGGTGTAACGCCTGCCGCGCGCGCGTTCAGTGATGCCTTGGGCGAAGGCTCGCGGATGCTGTTGCGGATTTTGCTGGTGACTAACTTGGCCACGGCACTGTTTCTGATCGCCCTGGCCTGGATGCGTTCAAGCAAGTTGCTGGCCCAGCGTCAGGCCTTTGCCAACGCCTTGCAGGTGGAAAAAGAGCGCGCGCAAATCACCCTCGAATCGATTGGCGACGGGGTGATCACCACCGACGTCGAAGGCTGTATTGCCTACATGAACCCGGCCGCTGAGCAGCTCACCCACTGGCACGCCGCTCAGGCCCATGGCCTGCCATTGGCGGCGTTGTTCAGCCTGTTGGACGAGAATGCCGAGAAAGACAGCCTGACCCTGGTTGAGCGCATCCTCAGTGGTGGCCTCAAGGGCGGCAGTGAACACACCAAGCTGATTCAGCGCCTGGATGGCAGTACCGTCTCGGTGACGCTGGTGGGCGCGCCGATCATGGCTGATGGACAGATCAGCGGTATCGTCCTGGTGCTGCATGACATGACCCAGGAGCGCCAATACATCGCCAACCTGTCCTGGCAGGCGACCCATGATGCGCTGACGGGCCTGGCCAACCGCCGTGAGTTCGAGTATCGCCTCGAGCAAGCGCTCAATGGCCTGACGCGCAAGTCGGCGCGGCATGCCTTGATGTTTCTCGACCTCGACCAATTCAAGCTGGTCAACGATACCTGCGGCCATGCGGCCGGCGATGAGCTGTTACGGCACATTTGTGCCGTGCTCCAGGCAGGCCTGCGCGAGGGGGACACCCTGGCGCGCCTGGGCGGCGATGAATTCGGGATCCTCCTCGAGAATTGCCCGCAAGAGCAGGCAGAGCGCATCGCCGAAAGTTTGCGCCAGGCGGTGCAGAGTCTGCATTTTGTCTGGAAGGGCCGTCCGTTCATGACCACGGTGAGCCTGGGGCTGGTGCATATTGCGCAAGCGCCGACCACGCTCGAGGCTTCCCTACGGGCGGCGGACATGGCGTGCTACATGGCCAAGGAGAAAGGCCGTAACCGTGTGCAGGTCTACCATGCCGACGATAGCGAGTTGTCCATGCGCTTTGGGGAAATGGCCTGGATTCAGCGTTTGCATGTGGCCCTTGAAGAAAACCGCTTCTGCCTATATGCCCAGGAAATCGCTGCCCTTGGGCCAGATGAGGGGGCCGGGCATATTGAGATCCTCCTGCGTCTGCAAGATGAAAGCGGGCGCATCATTCTCCCCGACAGCTTCATTCCTGCCGCGGAACGCTATGGTTTGATGACCGCCCTTGATCGTTGGGTGGTACGCAGCGTCTTCACCGTCATTCGTCAGTGCCTGGACGAACGGCGCTCAGGCCCCCTGGCCATGTGCGCGATCAACCTGTCTGGCAGTAGCATTGGTGATGATAAGTTCCTTGAGTACCTGCGGCGCTTGTTTGGTGAATATGCCATCCCGCCGCAAATGATTTGCTTCGAGATCACCGAAACCAGCGCTATCGCCAACCTGGGCAGCGCCATACGCTTTATCAACGAACTCAAAGGCCTGGGCTGCCGGTTCTCCCTGGATGACTTCTGTGCCGGGATGTCGTCGTTCGCGTATTTGAAGCATTTGCCGGTAGACTTCCTGAAAATCGACGGAAGTTTTGTCAAAGACATGCTCGACGACCCGGTCAATCGCGCGATGGTCGAAGTCATCAACCATATTGGTCATGTCATGGGCAAGCGTACCATTGCCGAGTTCGTCGAAACGCCGTTGATCGAGCAGGCCCTGCAGGAAATCGGCGTCGATTACGCTCAGGGCTACCTGATCGAGCGACCGCAGGCGTTTACCTGCGACAGTCTGCAACGCCAACGGATTACCGCAAGGCCCTTGTTGTTCAAGGCACCAGGGACCTTTCGCTGAAGATCCGCACGATAATCACAAGGAACAAGGAGCTGACAGTGATTGACGCGTTTATCCGCACCGGTCCATTGATGGACCCCACCAGTTACCCGCTTTGGGCCCAGCAACTGATCAAGGATTGCCATGAGAGCAAGCGCCGGGTCGTCGAGCACGAACTCTATCAACGCATGCGTGACGGCCGGCTCAGTGGCCGGACCATGCGCCAGTACCTGATTGGTGGCTGGCCGGTGGTCGAGCAGTTCTCCCTGTACATGGCCAAGAACCTGACCAAGACCCGCTACGCACGTCATCCCGGCGAAGACATGGCGCGTCGCTGGCTGATGCGCAACATTCGCGTCGAACTCAATCATGCCGACTACTGGTTGTATTGGAGCCAGGCCCATGGTGTGAGCCTGGAAGACCTGCAAGCCCAGGAGGTGCCCACCGAGCTCAATGCCCTGAGTGATTGGTGCTGGCATACCTGCGCGGCTGACGCTCTGGTGATTGCCGTAGCGGCGACCAACTATGCGATCGAAGGGGCAACCGGCGAATGGTCGGCGGTGGTCTGCTCGACCGGTGTGTATGCCCAGGGCTTCCCCGAAGAGGGCCGCAAGCGCGCCATGAAGTGGCTGAAGATGCATGCCCAGTATGACGATGCCCACCCGTGGGAAGCACTGGAAATCGTCTGCACCCTGGCCGGCAATAACCCCAGCCAGGCGTTGCAGACTGAACTGCGTCGGGCGATCTGCAAGAGTTACGACTACATGTTCCTGTTCCTTGAGCGCTGCATGCAGCTGGAACAGCACCAGTCCGCCCGTGTCCAGGCGGAACTGGTCGAAGGCTGAACTTACTGGGCGTTGAACGCCTGGCCGTTGACGCCAGTGCTGTCCGGGCCCATCAAGTACAGGTAAACCGGCATGATCTGCTCAGGCAGCGGGTTGTTTTCCGGGTTCTCGCCCGGATAGGCCTGGGCGCGCATGCTGGTGCGGGTGGCCCCGGGGTTGATGCTGTTGGCGCGCACCGGAGCCACGCCTTCCAGTTCGTCGGCGAGGGTCTGCATCAGACCTTCGGTGGCGAACTTCGACACGCCATAGGCGCCCCAGTAAGCCCGGCCTTTGCGTCCGACGCTGCTGGAGGTGAAGATCACCGAGGCATCTTGCGACAGCTTGAGCAGCGGCAGCAGGGTGCTGGTGAGCATGAACATGGCATTGACGTTGATCTGCATGACGCGCATGAAGTTGTCGCCGGACAGTTGCTCCAGCGGCGTGCGCGGGCCAATGATCGAGGCGTTGTGCAGCAGGCCGTCGATATGGCCGATTTCGCTTTCGATCATCGCCGCCAGCTCGTCGTACTGGTGCGGCAGCGCGGTTTCCAGGTTGAACGGAATCACGGCGGGCTTGGGATAGCCGGCGGCTTCGATCTCGTCATAGACCTGGCTCAGGTTGCCTTCGGTCTTGCCCAGTAGCAGTACGGTGGCGCCATGGGCCGCGTAGGCCTTGGCAGCGGCTGCGCCGATTCCGCGACCGGCGCCGGTGACCATGATGGTCCGGCCTTTGAGCAGGTCGGGGCGGGCGGAGTAATCGAACATGGAGTTACCTCTAAATGGGTGATGACGTCATCACTGACTAGCCAGCTCCTGTAGGAGCCGGCCTTGCCGGCGATGCAAGGCAAAGCCTTGCCGATACAAGATTCAGCAGCCGCAAAGCGCGCTATCAAGCACCTTGCGCAGCTCCAGCGGATGATCGACGACCACATCCGCACCCCAGTTGTTGGGGTTGTCATCGGGATGAATATAGCCGTAGCGCACCGCTGCGGTGCGGGTGCCGGCATCACGGCCCGACTCGATGTCGCGCAGGTCATCACCGACGAACAGCACGCTGGCAGGGTCGAGGTTCAAGGTTTTGCAGGCAAGGATCAGCGGTTCGGGGTCCGGCTTGCTGTTCTTCACGTGATCCGGGCAGATCAGCAAGGCTGAGCGCTCGGCCAGGCCCAACTGCTGCATGATCGGCTCGGCGAAGCGCACCGGTTTGTTGGTGACCACGCCCCACAGCAGGTTGCCTTTCTCGATATCGTCCAGCAGTTCGGCCATGCCGTCGTACAGCTTGCTGTGCACTGCGCAGCCCTGTTGATAACGCTCAAGGAACTCCAGGCGCAGGGCCTCGAACGACGGATCTTCAGGGTCGAGATTGAAGGTCACCGAAACCATGGCCTTGGCGCCACCGGAAACCACGTCGCGGATCTTTTGATCATCGATCGCTGGCAGGCCGCGCTCGGCGAGCATCGCCTGGCAGATGGCAATGAAGTCCGGCGCCGTGTCGAGCAGGGTGCCGTCCATGTCGAAAAGTACTGCTCTCAGGCGCATGCTCATTCCTCGCGCAGGGTCTGGATCATGTAGTTGACGTCAACGTCGTTGGCCAGCTTGTAGTGCTTGGTCAGCGGGTTGTAGGTCAGGCCGATGATGTCTTTGACGTTCAGGCCGGCCTCGCGGCTCCAGGCGCCGAGCTCGGAAGGGCGGATGAATTTCTTGAAGTCATGGGTGCCGCGCGGCAGCAGCTTCATGATGTATTCGGCGCCGATGATCGCGAACAGGTAGGCCTTGGGGTTACGGTTGATGGTCGAGAAGAACACCTGGCCGCCGGGCTTGACCATGCGGTAGCAAGCACGGATCACCGACGACGGATCTGGTACGTGCTCGAGCATTTCCAGGCAGGTCACCACATCGAACTGCTCGGGCATTTCTTCGGCCAGGGCTTCGGCGGTGGTTTGCCGGTACTCGACTTCTACGCCGGATTCGAGCTGATGCAACTGAGCCACGGCCAGCGGCGCTTCGCCCATGTCGATGCCCATAACGGTGGCGCCGCGCTGGGCCATGGCTTCGCTGAGGATACCGCCGCCGCAACCAACATCGAGGACCTTCTTGCCGGCCAGCTTGACCCGCTCATCGATCCAGTTGACCCGCAGCGGGTTGATGTCGTGCAGCGGTTTGAATTCGCTCTCGCGGTCCCACCAGCGGTGGGCCAAGGCTTCAAACTTGGCGATTTCGGCGTGGTCGACGTTGCTCATGGAACGGTCCTCTGAAACTTTGATTAAAGGTGTTACAGGTCGGCAGCCGCAGCTGCCAGCCGGTTATTCGTGGTGCTCGCTGATCCGCTGGCCCCAGGTGCAGGCAGCGGCATGCAGTGCCTGCTCGTCCATGCGGGTCAGGCGGCGCTCATCGAGCAGTTGCTTGCCAGCGACCCAGACGTGCTTCACACAGTCACGGCCGCTGGTGTAAATTAGTTGTGAAACCGGCTCATAGATCGGTTGTTGAGCCAGGCCTGACAGGTCGAAGGCGACCAGGTCAGCTGCTTTGCCCACTTCCAGCGAGCCGGTCAGCGCCTCCAGGCCCAGCGCCCGGGCGCCGTTGAGGGTCGCCATGCGCAGGGCTCGGTGGGCATCGAGGGCGGCTGCCGAACCGGCCACGGCCTTGGCCAGTAGTGCAGCAGTACGGGTCTCGCCGAGCAGGTCGAGGTCGTTGTTGCTGGCCGCGCCATCGGTCCCTACCGCGACATTGACACCCGCCTGCCACAGGCGTTCGACCGGGCAGAAACCACTGGCCAGCTTAAGGTTGGACTCCGGGCAATGCACCACGCTGGTGTTGCTTTCTACCAGTAAGGCCAGGTCATCGTCGCTGACCTGGGTCATGTGCACCGCCTGCAGGCGTGGGCCAAGCAACCCCAAGCGGGCCAGGCGGGCCAACGGTCGCTCGCCACGGGTGCTCAGCGATTGCTCGACTTCGAAGGCGGTTTCATGGATGTGCATGTGAATAGGTGCGTCGAGTTCTTCGGCAATCACCCGGATCTTCTCGAGGTTTTCGTCGCTCACCGTGTACGGCGCATGTGGGCCCATGGCCACGGTAATGCGCGGGTGATGGCGCAGGTCACCAAAGAGTTCGACCGCCAGGTGCAGGCCTTCTTCAGTACTGCGGGCCCCGGGAATCGGGAAATCCAGCAACGGCACGGCGATTTGCGCACGAATGCCGCTGTTGTGCACCCGCTCGCTGGCGATTTTGGGGAAGAAGTACATGTCGGCAAAACAGGTGATGCCGCCTTTGATCTGCTCGGCGATGGCCAGATCGGTGCCGTCGCGGACGAAATCCTCGTCGACCCAGCGACCTTCGGCCGGCCAGATGTGCTCTTCGAGCCAGGTCATCAGTGGCAGATCATCGGCCAGGCCACGGAACAGACTCATGGCGGCATGGCCGTGGGCGTTGATCAAGCCCGGGCTGAGCAGGCAGCCGGGCAGCTCGCGGGTTTCCTCAGCGGCATAACGTTCAGCCTCGGCACGCGGGCCGATAAAGACAATCTGCCCGTCACGAATGCCCAGGCCATGATCCTTCAATACCACCCCGGCAGGTTCGACAGGCACCAGCCAGCTAGGCAGGAGCAGCAAGTCGAGCGGCGTAGCGGCTTTGGGCATGGCAGGTTTTCCCTGGGGTACTTGGGCTGAGGGCGAAGTATACCCGAGCGTCCGCGCCTGGGGCTCGCTATAATCGTGCGCTTTTGATGTCCGAATGACGGGGTGAGGCATGCGCGATCGACTACTGGCAGCAGAGAAGGTGAACGCCATCGATTGGCGCGATGGCGTCCTGTATCTGCTCGATCAGCGTGTCCTGCCGTTCGAGCAGACCTGGCAGGCCTGCACCGATGCCGCCGAGGTGGCTCAGGCCATTGCCTCGATGACCGTGCGCGGTGCGCCGGCGATTGGCATCAGTGCGGCGTATGGCCTGGCCATGGCCGTGCGTCAGCGCCTGGCCGAAGGCGATGACTGGGAGATGGCCCTGGAAGAGGATTTCGAGCTGCTGCTGCACACGCGCCCCACCGGCGCCAATCTGTTCTGGGCGCTGAACCGCATGCGTGAGCGATTGCTGCGGATCAAGCAGGGCGATGACGTGGCGGCAATCATGGAGGCCGAAGCCGTTGCCATCCATGACAGTGACCGCGAAGCCAACCTGACCATGGCCCAGTTCGGTGTCGAGCTGATTCGCAAGCATCAGGGCAGTGAGCAGGCCTTGCTCACCCACGGCAACACCGGGGCTCTGGCCACCGGTGGTTTCGGTACCGCACTTGGGGTGATTCGTGCCGCCTATATGGAAGGCATGGTCGAGCAGGTCTACGTCGACGAAACTCGGCCCCGGCTGCAGGGATCACGGCTGACCGCCTGGGAGCTGGCCAATGAAGGCATCCCGTTGACCGTGACCGCTGATGCCGCGGCCGCCCACCTGATGAAGACCAAGGGCCTTACCTGGGTCATTGTTGGGGCTGACCGGGTCACCGCCAATGGCGACGTGGCGAGCAAGATTGGCACCTACCAACTGGCCGTGAATGCCATGCACCACGGGGTGCGTTTCATGGTTGTGGCGTCGAGCTCGAGCATTGACATGAACCTGGAAAGCGGCGAAGACATCCTCCTTGAAGAGCGCAGCGCCAGCGAGCTTTTGTCGCTCGGCGGTACGCCGGTGGGGGCTGATGTCGAGGCCTTCAATCCGAGCTTTGACGTGACGCCGGCCGATTTGATCGATGTGATCGTCACCGAGAAGGGTATCGTCGAGCGTCCCGATACCGTAAAGATGGCACAACTGATGTGTCGCAAGCGTTTGCATTGAGGGTTTATCCCCGCTTGCGGCCTGATCGGGCGGCTAACGGCCGTTACTGACGAGCAGTAGGGTAGTAGTGCCGCAGCCTACTCCCACCGTCTGCGCGATTGTGGTAACATCCGACGGTTTCCAAGGTAGCCCGATGGGGCTGTCTTTACTGCGCAGATCCATGGCTTAACTCGTTGATTTGTCGTAAGTCGCTGCAAGGAGTCACTTTGCAGCGGCGAGCTTCGTTCGTCCCATATGGATGTGACGAGGTTTCACCAGAAAAAGGAATCAGGCTTCTCATGGGCGAACTGGCCAAAGAAATCCTCCCGGTCAATATCGAAGACGAACTGAGACAGTCCTACCTCGACTACGCGATGAGCGTCATTGTCGGGCGTGCACTGCCCGATGCGCGTGATGGCTTGAAGCCCGTGCATCGCCGCGTTCTCTATGCGATGAGCGAACTGGGTAACGACTGGAACAAACCGTACAAGAAATCCGCCCGTGTGGTCGGTGACGTAATCGGTAAGTACCACCCTCATGGTGATACGGCCGTTTACGACACCATCGTACGTATGGCTCAACCGTTCTCGCTGCGTTACCTGCTGGTCGACGGCCAGGGTAACTTCGGTTCGGTGGACGGCGACAATGCCGCGGCCATGCGATACACCGAAGTGCGCATGACCAAGCTGGCCCATGAGCTGCTGGCGGACCTGCACAAGGAAACCGTCGACTGGGTGCCCAACTACGACGGCACCGAGCAGATCCCGGCGGTCATGCCGACCAAGATCCCCAACCTGCTGGTCAACGGTTCCAGCGGTATCGCCGTGGGCATGGCGACCAACATTCCGCCACACAACCTCGGTGAAGTCATCGACGGTTGCCTGGCGCTGATCGACAACGCCGACATCAGCATCGATGAACTGATGCAGTTCATCCCGGGCCCGGATTTCCCGACCGCCGCCATCATCAATGGCCGTCAGGGCATCATCGAGGCCTACCGCACTGGCCGTGGCCGCATCTACATGCGTGCCCGCTCCACCATCGAAGACATCGATAAGGTCGGTGGCCGTCAGCAGATCGTCGTCACTGAGCTGCCGTACCAGCTGAACAAGGCGCGCTTGATCGAGAAGATCGCCGAGCTGGTCAAGGAAAAGAAACTCGAAGGTATCACCGAACTGCGCGACGAGTCCGACAAGGACGGTATGCGTATCGTCATCGAGCTGCGTCGTGGCGAAGTGCCGGAGGTGATTCTCAACAACCTCTACGCCCAGACCCAGCTGCAGGCGGTGTTCGGTATCAACATCGTCGCCCTGATCGACGGTCGCCCACGGGTCCTGAACCTCAAGGACTTGCTCGAGGCGTTCGTGCGTCACCGCCGCGAAGTGGTTACCCGCCGTACCGTGTTCGAACTGCGTAAGGCGCGCGAGCGTGGCCACATCCTTGAAGGCCAGGCGGTAGCGCTGTCCAACATCGATCCGGTCATCGCCCTGATCAAGGCCTCGCCGACCCCGTCGGAAGCCAAGGAAGCGCTGATCAGCACGCCGTGGGAATCCAGTGCTGTGCAGGTCATGGTCGAGCGCGCCGGTGCCGACTCCTGCCGTCCGGAAAATCTCGACGAGCAGTTCGGTCTGCGTGATGGCAAGTACTTCCTGTCGCCGGAACAGGCTCAGGCCATTCTGGACCTGCGCCTGCACCGCCTGACCGGTCTTGAGCACGAGAAACTGCTGGCCGAGTACCAGGAGATCCTCAAGCAGATCGGCGAACTGATCCGCATCCTCAGCAGCGCCGAGCGCCTGATGGAAGTGATCCGCGAAGAACTGGAACTGATCCGCGCTGAATACGGCGACGTGCGCCGCACCGAGATCCTCGATGCGCGTCTGGACCTGACCCTGGGCGACATGATTCCGGAAGAAGACCGGGTTGTGACCATCTCCCATGGCGGTTACGCCAAGACCCAGCCGTTGGCCGCCTACCAGGCTCAACGTCGCGGTGGTAAAGGTAAATCGGCTACTGGTGTCAAGGACGAGGACTACATCTCGCACCTGCTGGTCGCCAACAGCCACACCACGCTGTTGCTGTTCTCCAGCAAGGGCAAGGTGTACTGGCTCAAGACTTACGAAATTCCCGAAGCCTCCCGTGCTGCGCGCGGTCGACCACTGGTCAACCTGCTGCCGCTGGACGAAGGCGAGTACATCTCGACCATGTTGCCGGTCGAGGAATACACCGAAGGTCACTTCATCTTCATGGCCACCGCCAACGGTACCGTGAAGAAGACCCCGCTGGAGTCGTTCAGCCGTCAGCGTAGCGTCGGTCTGATCGCCCTGGAACTGGACGAAGGCGACGTACTGATTTCTGCGGCCATCACCGATGGCGAGCGTGAGGTCATGCTGTTCTCCGACGCTGGCAAGGTTACCCGTTTCAAAGAGTCCGACGTTCGTGCCATGGGCCGTACCGCCCGTGGTGTACGCGGCATGCGTCTGGCCGAAGGGCAGAAGCTGATCTCGATGATCATTCCGGAGGAGGGCAGCCAGATCCTTACCGCCTCCGAGCGTGGTTACGGCAAACGCACCGAAATCGGCGAGTTCCCCGAATACAAGCGTGGCGGTCAGGGCGTAATTGCCATGGTCAGCAACGAGCGTAACGGTCGTCTGGTCGGTGCGGTACAGGTGCAGGATGGCGAAGAAATCATGCTGATTTCCGACCAGGGCACCTTGGTCCGTACCCGCGTTGGCGAGGTCTCCAGCCTGGGTCGTAATACCCAGGGTGTGACCCTGATCAAGCTGGCCAGCGACGAGACCCTGGTGGGTCTGGAGCGTGTCCAGGAGCCGTCCGAAGAGGAAGGCGACGAGGACTACGAAGTCGATGCTGACGTCGTTGACGCCGATGACGCAC
The DNA here is from genome assembly GCF_050312595.1 of Pseudomonas sp. UM16. Lineage (NCBI taxonomy): Bacteria > Pseudomonadati > Pseudomonadota > Gammaproteobacteria > Pseudomonadales > Pseudomonadaceae > Pseudomonas > Pseudomonas sp. UM16. The sequence continues at coordinate 61,817 of NZ_JBNPJT010000019.1, forward strand.
CAGAGGCGCAGGCCGCTGGCGACGAAGAGGCGCAGCAGGAATAACCAACACAGTAGCGTAACCCTGGTGGGGTGGCCGTCGCGGTGCAAATCCAGCGCCGGCCGGCCACTTCCACGGACATCAAGAGCAGAGCGAGAGTGGATGTGAGCAAACGAGCCTTTAACTTCTGCGCAGGCCCTGCTGCGCTTCCCGACGCTGTCCTGCAGCGTGCCCAGGCCGAAATGCTGGACTGGAATGGCAAGGGCTTGTCCGTGATGGAGATGAGTCACCGTAGCGACGACTACGTGGCCATTGCCGAAAAGGCCGAACAGGACCTGCGCGACCTGTTGTCCGTTCCCGCCAATTACAAGGTGCTCTTCCTGCAGGGTGGTGCGAGTCAGCAGTTCGCTGAAATCCCGCTGAACCTGCTGCCTGAAAACGGCACCGCCGACTATATCGAAACCGGTATCTGGTCGAAGAAAGCCATCGAAGAAGCCCGTCGCTACGGCAACATCAACGTTGCTGCCAGTGCCAAAGCCTACGACTACCTGGCCATCCCTGGCCAGAATGAGTGGAGCCTGACCCCAGGTGCCGCCTACGTGCACTACGCCTCGAACGAGACCATTGGTGGTCTGGAGTTCGACTGGGTGCCGCAGACCGGTGACGTTCCGCTGGTGGTCGACATGTCTTCGGACATCCTTTCGCGTCCGATCGATGTCGCTGACTTCGGTCTGATCTATGCCGGTGCGCAGAAAAACATCGGCCCAAGTGGCCTGGTGGTGGTGATCGTGCGTGAAGACCTGCTCGGTCGCGCCCGCAGCAGTTGCCCGACCATGCTCGACTACAAGGTCGCAGCCGACAACGGCTCGATGTACAACACCCCGGCCACCTACTCCTGGTACCTCTCGGGCCTGGTCTTCGAGTGGCTCAAGGAGCAGGGCGGTGTTGCTGCCATGGAGCAGCGCAACCGCGCCAAGAAGGACCGCCTGTACGGTTTCATCGACAGCAGCGACTTCTACAGCAACCCGATCAGTGTCAACGCCCGTTCCTGGATGAACGTACCGTTCCGCCTGGCTGACGAGCGTCTGGACAAGGCGTTCCTCGCCGGTGCTGATGTGCGTGGCCTGCTCAACCTCAAAGGCCACCGTTCGGTGGGCGGCATGCGTGCTTCGATCTACAACGCTCTGGGTCTGGATGCGGTAGAAGCGCTGGTGACCTACATGGCTGAATTCGAGAAGGAGCACGGCTGATGTCGGAGCAGGAACTCAAGGCGCTGCGGGTGCGCATTGACAGTCTCGACGAGAAGATTCTCGAGCTGATCAGTGACCGTGCCCGCTGCGCCCAGGAAGTGGCGCGGGTGAAGATGGCGGCCTTGCCGGCCGGTGAAGAGCCGATCTTCTACCGTCCTGAGCGTGAGGCGCAGGTGCTCAAGCGCGTTATGGAGCGCAATCAAGGGCCGCTGGGCAACGAAGAGATGGCGCGGTTGTTCCGTGAAATCATGTCCTCCTGCCTGGCCCTTGAGCAGCCGCTCAAAGTTGCCTACCTCGGCCCTGAGGGTACCTTTACCCAGGCTGCGGCGATGAAGCACTTTGGTCACGCCGTGATCAGCAAGCCGATGGCGGCCATCGATGAAGTGTTCCGCGAAGTGGCGGCCGGTGCCGTCAACTTTGGCGTGGTGCCCGTGGAAAACTCCACCGAAGGTGCGGTTAACCACACCCTCGACAGCTTCCTTGAGCACGACATGGTCATCTGTGGCGAAGTCGAGCTGCGTATCCACCACCACCTGTTGGTGGGTGAGAACACCAAGACCGACAGCATCAGCCGCATTTACTCGCACGCCCAGTCGTTGGCCCAGTGCCGCAAATGGCTTGATGCCCACTACCCGAATGTTGAGCGCGTCGCGGTGTCGAGTAACGCCGAGGCAGCCAAGCGGGTCAAGGGTGAGTGGAACTCGGCAGCGATCGCTGGCGACATGGCGGCAGGTCTCTACGGTCTGACGCGTCTGGCCGAGAAGATCGAAGACCGTCCGGACAACTCCACGCGCTTTTTGATGATCGGTAGTCAGGAAGTGCCGCCGACCGGCGACGACAAGACTTCGATCATCGTTTCCATGAGCAACAAACCGGGCGCCTTGCACGAGTTGCTGGTGCCATTCCACCAGAACGGTATCGACCTGACCCGTATCGAGACTCGTCCGTCGCGCAGTGGCAAATGGACCTACGTGTTCTTCATCGACTTCATGGGTCACCACCGCGATCCGCTGATCAAGGCCGTACTTGAACAGATCAGTCAGGAAGCCGTGGCTCTCAAGGTATTGGGTTCCTATCCCAAAGCTGTACTCTGACGTAATGAGTGACGTGCATACAGATTTGAATAGGGTCCTGCTCCGTGGTTGAAGTCGTGTTGAACAAGGTCGAGCCGCTTATCGGTCGGCTGGTGGTGGTCGGTCTCGGGCTGATTGGCGGTTCGTTCGCCAAGGGGCTACGCGAAAGCGGCCTCTGCCGTGAAGTGGTCGGCGTTGACCTGGACCCACAGTCGCGCAAGCTGGCGGTGGAGTTGGGGGTTGTCGACCGCTGCGAAGAAGACCTGGCTGCGGCCTGCGTTGGTGCAGATGTCATTCAGCTGGCCGTGCCGATCCTGGCCATGGAAAAGCTCCTGGCTCGACTGGCGCAACTTGACCTGGGGCACGCGGTGCTGACCGATGTCGGCAGTGCCAAGGGTAATGTGGTGCGTGCGGCGCGTGAGGCGTTTGCCAAGCAGCTGGCGTACTTCGTGCCCGGGCACCCGATTGCCGGTTCCGAGCAGAGCGGGGTGGAAGCCTCCAACGCCGCGCTGTTCCGTCGCCATAAAGTGATTCTCACGCCGTTGGCCGAAACCGACCCTGCTGCGCTGGCCCTGGTTGACCGGCTGTGGCGTGCGCTGGACGCCGATGTCGAGCATATGCAGGTCGAACGCCATGACGAAGTCCTGGCGGCGACCAGTCACCTGCCGCACCTGCTGGCCTTTGGTCTGGTCGACTCCCTGGCCAAACGCAATGAAAACCTGGATATCTTCCGTTACGCTGCCGGTGGTTTCCGCGATTTCACAAGAATCGCCGGAAGCGACCCGGTCATGTGGCACGACATATTTCTCGCCAACCGCGAAGCTGTTCTGCGCACACTTGATACATTTCGCAGCGACCTCGACGCCTTGCGCGACGCGGTCGATGCAGGGGATGGGCATCAATTGCTGGGCGTCTTCACGCGCGCCCGGGTTGCCCGCGAGCATTTCAGTAAAATCCTGGCCCGCCGGGCCTATGTGGACGCTATGAACTCCAACGACCTGATTTTCCTGGCAAATCCTGGTGGCCAACTGTCTGGCCGAATTCGTGTACCAGGTGATAAATCGATTTCCCATCGCTCGATCATGTTGGGCTCCCTGGCCGAAGGCACCACTGAAGTCGAAGGCTTCCTTGAGGGTGAAGACGCGCTGGCGACCCTGCAAGCGTTCCGCGATATGGGCGTGGTTATCGAAGGCCCGCACCATGGCCGGGTGACCATTCACGGTGTTGGCCTCAATGGTTTGGAGCCGCCGCCGGGGCCGATCTACCTGGGCAACTCCGGTACCTCCATGCGCCTGCTGTCTGGCCTGTTGGCAGCGCAGCCGTTTGACACCGTGTTGACGGGCGATGCCTCGCTGTCCAAGCGCCCGATGAACCGTGTGGCCAACCCGCTGCGGGAAATGGGCGCGGTCATCGAGACCGCCGCCGAAGGTCGTCCGCCGATGACCATTCGTGGCGGGCACACGCTCAAGGCCCTGACCTACACCCTGCCAATGGCCAGCGCCCAGGTGAAATCCTGCCTGCTGCTGGCAGGCCTGTATGCCGAAGGCAAGACCACCATCACCGAGCCTGCGCCGACCCGTGACCATACCGAGCGCATGCTGCGTGGTTTCGGCTATAGCGTTAATGTTGACGGCTCGACCGCTTCCCTGCAGTCCGGCGGCAAGCTGACTGCAACCCATATCGAAGTGCCGGCCGATATTTCCTCGGCAGCCTTCTTCCTGGTGGCGGCGTCGATTGCCCAGGGTTCCGAGCTGGTGCTTGAGCATGTCGGTATCAACCCGACCCGTACTGGCGTCATTGATATTCTGCGCCTGATGGGCGGCGACATTACCCTGGATAACCAGCGTGAAGTCGGCGGCGAGCCGGTGGCCGATCTACGCGTACGGGGGGCTAAACTCAAAGGTATCGATATCCCTGAGCACCTGGTGCCGCTGGCGATCGATGAGTTCCCGGTACTGTTCGTCGCTGCCGCCTGTGCCGAAGGCCGCACCGTGCTGCGTGGTGCCGAAGAGCTGCGGGTCAAAGAGTCCGACCGCATCCAGGTTATGGCCGATGGCCTGCTGACCCTGGGTGTGAAGTGCGAGCCGACTCCGGACGGTATCATTATCGACGGCGGCCCGATTGGTGGTGGCGAAGTGCACGGGCATGGTGATCACCGCATTGCCATGGCCTTCAGCGTCGCCTCGCTGCGCGCCACCGCGCCAATCCGTATTCATGATTGCGCCAACGTCGCTACGTCCTTCCCGAACTTCCTGGCCCTGTGCGCCGAAGTCGGGATTCGTGTTGCTGAAGAGGGCAAGTCGTGAGCATGAATGCGCCGGTCATCACCATCGACGGTCCAAGCGGTTCGGGTAAAGGGACCGTTGCTGGCCTTTTGGCGCGCGAGCTGGGCTGGAAGCTGCTGGATTCGGGCGCGCTGTACCGTTTGTTGGCCTTCGCAGCCAGCAACCACGGCGTTGACCTGACCAACGAAGAGCTGCTGGTCAAGCTGGCGGCGCACCTGGATGTGCAGTTCATCGCTGCTGAGCCGGGCAAGTTGCAGCAGATCATTCTCGAGGGTGAGGATGTCAGCAACGTCATCCGTACCGAAACCGTTGGTGCCGGGGCCTCGATGGTCGCGTCGCTGCCAGCGGTACGTGATGCCTTGCTGCAGCGTCAGCGGGCATTCCAGGAGGCGCCGGGGCTGATTGCCGACGGCCGCGACATGGGCACGGTGGTGTTCCCTGACGCGCCGCTGAAGGTTTTCCTGACCGCCAGCGCTGAGGAACGAGCTCGCCGCCGTTACTTGCAGTTGAAGGCCAAAGACGAAGATGTTAGTCTGTCGAGTCTGCTAGATGAGATTCGTGCGCGTGATGAGCGCGACACCCAGCGCGCAGTGGCCCCGCTCAAGCCGGCGGCCGATGCGATTCAGCTGGATTCCACGGAGTTGTCCATCGAGCAGGTGTTGCAACGCATCAAGAGCGAGATCGCCCAGCGCGATATCGCCTGATGACCAGGGAGGCAGGCAGGGGCACCAGTCAACGTCCTGTCGGCTTTCCTTTATATGAACGAAACCCACATTGTCTGGAATGTGGCTGATGGGCGTATGTCTCGCCCTAATTTACAGGAATTAAAATGAGCGAAAGCTTTGCAGAACTCTTTGAAGAAAGCCTGAAAACCCTCAATCTTCAGCCGGGTGCGATCATCACCGGTATCGTTGTCGACATCGACGGCGACTGGGTTACCGTACACGCTGGCCTGAAGTCCGAGGGCGTCATCCCGCTCGAGCAGTTCTACAACGAAGCTGGCGAGCTGACCATCAAGGTCGGTGACGAAGTTCACGTTGCGCTGGACGCGGTCGAAGACGGCTTTGGCGAAACCAAACTGTCCCGTGAAAAAGCCAAGCGCGCCGAGTGCTGGATTGTTCTGGAAGCAGCTTTCGCCGCCGAAGAAGTGGTCAAGGGCGTTATCAACGGTAAGGTTAAAGGCGGCTTCACTGTCGACGTTAACGGTATCCGTGCGTTCCTGCCGGGCTCCCTGGTTGATGTCCGCCCAGTGCGCGACACCACCCACCTCGAAGGCAAAGAGCTGGAATTCAAGGTCATCAAGCTGGACCAGAAGCGCAACAACGTTGTCGTTTCCCGTCGCAGCGTCCTGGAAGCCGAAAACAGCGCCGAGCGCGAAGCTCTGCTGGAATCGCTGCAGGAAGGCCAGCAGGTCAAAGGTATCGTCAAGAACCTCACCGACTACGGCGCATTCGTTGATCTGGGCGGCGTTGATGGCCTGCTGCACATCACCGACATGGCCTGGAAGCGTATCAAGCACCCATCGGAAATCGTCAACGTTGGCGACGAGATCGATGTCAAGGTTCTGAAGTACGATCGTGAGCGTAACCGTGTATCCCTGGGTCTGAAGCAACTGGGTGAAGACCCATGGGTTGCTATCAAAGCGCGTTACCCAGAAAGCACTCGCGTAATGGCGCGTGTAACCAACCTGACCGACTACGGCTGCTTCGCAGAGCTGGAAGAAGGCGTGGAAGGCCTGGTACACGTTTCCGAAATGGACTGGACCAACAAGAACATCCACCCTTCGAAAGTCGTACAAGTCGGCGACGAAGTGGAAGTTATGGTTCTGGACATCGACGAAGAGCGTCGTCGTATCTCCCTGGGCATCAAGCAGTGCAAGTCGAACCCATGGGAAGACTTCTCTGGCCAGTTCAACAAGGGCGACAAGATCTCCGGCACCATCAAGTCGATCACCGATTTCGGTATCTTCATTGGTCTGGACGGCGGCATCGACGGTCTGGTTCACCTGTCCGACATCTCCTGGAACGAAGTGGGCGAAGAAGCCGTACGTCGCTTCAAGAAGGGCGACGAGCTGGACACCGTGATCCTGTCGGTTGATCCAGAGCGTGAGCGTATCTCCCTGGGTATCAAGCAACTGGAAGACGATCCGTTCTCCAACTACGTTGCTGTCAACGACAAAGGCGCTATCGTCAAAGGTATCGTTAAAGAAGTTGACGCCAAGGGCGCTATCATCACCCTGGCCGACGACATCGAAGCCACTCTGAAAGCTTCCGAAATCAGCCGTGACCGCGTTGAAGACGCGCGTAACGTTCTGAAGGAAGGCGAAGAGATCGAAGCTAAGATCATCAGCGTTGACCGCAAGAGCCGCGTGATCAGCCTCTCCATCAAGTCGAAAGACGACGCTGAAGAGAAAGAAGCCATCCAGAGCCTGAAAGAAACTGCTCCGGAAGCTGCTGACACCACCATGGCCGCGCTGCTGCGTCAGGCAATGGCCAAACAGAACTAAGTTCTGCTTGGATCTAAAAAAGGGCGACTTCGGTCGCCTTTTTTTGTGCCTGCGATTTACCGTTGATCCAGGTTCACTGCGTGCCTGTAACCCTTGCACCGACTGGGTTTACCAAAGTTACCGACGAAGTGTCGTGAGGTTTCCTTGTAGGGGGGCAAAACAAGATTCCTCGATTAAGTCAATAACCACCCTGTTCAAAACCCTCAGGTCATGCTAAAAACAATGAAGCAATGATCTAGCTGCTTGATAAAGAAGGGAAAAATATGACGAAGTCGGAGCTGATCGAACGTATTGTCACCCATCAAGGGCTGCTCTCATCCAAGGATGTAGAGCTGGCCATCAAGACCATGCTTGAACAGATGTCCCAGTGCCTGGCGACCGGAGATCGCATCGAGATCCGTGGCTTTGGCAGCTTCTCCCTGCACTACCGCGCCCCGCGGGTAGGGCGTAATCCCAAGACCGGTCAGTCCGTCAGCCTCGACGGCAAGTTCGTACCGCATTTCAAACCGGGTAAAGAACTACGCGACCGCGTCAATGAAGATGAAGAGCATGAAGGTCAGCATGCGCAGTAGCCATTGCCAGGGAGAACCTGATGCGTAACCTCAAACGCGCCTTGGCGGTGCTGTTTATCCTGGCATTGGCAACGCTGGTGCTGTTTTTTGTTCTGGAAAACCAACAAACCGTGGCCTTGGTCATGTTCGGCTGGTCGGCGCCGGCAATGCCTGTGGCGGTGCCTGTGTTGGCAGCGTTGTTGGTGGGTTTGGCGATAGGGCCGTTGCTGGGTGCTTATGGTGTCCTGCGCAGCAAGCGTCGATTGCGGGCTACGCTTTAAACGGATTGCCTTTCAATGCTTAGAGATTTTTCTCACAGAACGCCGAGATTTAGCCGGGAGAGGTTCTTGAGTGGCGGTGGGAAAATAGCCCCCTTTTTTGCCAGCCTGGAGCGTACCTCACATGAGGGGCTATCCCTTCCTCTCACATCATGGTGCCACCCGCGGCATCACCGGCTCCTGCCATCAGCTCCATGTGGATGAACACAGCAGTTTGCTGGTGGATTGCGGTCTGGAGCAAGGTGCAGAGGTGCAAGCGCCGGCGGATGGACAGCAACTGGGCTTTAGCGTCCAAGGCATCGAGGCGCTGATCGTCACCCACGTTCACCTTGACCATGTTGGCCGCATACCGGCATTACTGGCGGGTGGGTTCCATGGCCCGATACTCTGTAGCGAGCCTTCTGCACGCTTGCTGCCTTTGGTGCTGGAAGATGCTTTCAGGCTTGGCATCAGCAGCGATCAGCTTCAAGTGTCGCGCTTTATCGAGCGTATCCAGCAGCGCATTGTGCCTTTGCCCTTCGGCCAATGGCATCCGTTGATCGATCGGCAAGGCGTCAAGTGCCGCATTCGTTTACAGCGCGCCGGCCATTTGTTGGGATCGGCCTATGTCGAGTGCGACGTCGAGGATGTCGCTACCGGCAGTGAGACGCGCATTGTGTTCTCCGGTGATTTGGGTGCCCCCTGCAACCCGTTGCTGCGCAACGTAGTGCCGCCCGAGCGTGCCGACATCCTGGTACTGGAAAGTACCTATGGTGATCGTTTGCATGCTGATCGCAGCCAGCGTCAACAGCATTTGGAAGCTGTCATTGATCGTGCACTGACCGACCAGGGCACCATCATGATTCCGGCTTTCAGTCTGGGGCGGACCCAGGAGTTGCTCTACGAAATCGAAGACATCCTGTACCGCAAGGCGTTGTTGAAAGAAGAAGAGGGCGCACCAGATAGCGAAGTCGACCCGATCCGGGCCATGGACTGGTCCGAGCTGCCGATTATTCTCGACTCGCCCTTGGCGCAGCGCGTCACCCAGGCTTACCGAGACTTGCATCAGTACTGGAATAACGAAGCCAGGCAGCGACTGAGTGAGGGGCGAGCGCCATTGGGGTTTCGCCAGCTCATCAGCATTGATACCCACGCCAAGCATCAACAAGTGGTCAATTACCTCAAGAGCACCGGTCGTCCGGCGATTGTCATCGCCGGCAACGGCATGTGCTCGGGTGGCCGAATCGTCAATTACCTCAAGGCCATGCTTGGTGATACGCGGCATGAGGTGGTGTTTGTCGGGCATCAGGTGAAAGGCACACCGGGGGCGGCGATCCAGGCGAGTGGGCGTACGCCGAGTAATACCCTTATCGAGCTGGATGGGCAGGGGTATGAAGTGCGAGCGAAGGTTATTAGTTTGACCGGTTACTCCGGGCATGCGGACCAGGCGGGGTTGCTGGCGTTTGCCGTGGGCATGAACCAGCCGCCAAGTGAAGTGGTGCTGGTGCATGGGGAGGGTAGGGCGAAAAAGGTGTTGGCTGCTGCGCTGCAGCGACGTTTTAGCCAAGCGGGGTTGGAGGTGGAGGTAACCATTCCAGGCGCTGGTTAGCCGTTCGGCAGAGAGGCGGATGATGGTCGGATTGAATGGAACTTATTGCGCTTTTGGGGGCTCTATCTCAGATTGTAAATTCAGGCGCGTGAGGCCGATGAAGCAAGGTGCAGATCTTGCGAGCAGGATGGCAGAATGACGCTACGCTTCAGGGGTGGGAGGGTGTAAACCGCCTGGTTCTGAGGTGACGAGATCGACGACGGCACGGCGACGGTGCCCTTAAGTATGAATGCAGTTAGACGGATCCAAGGAAAATTAGAATAAATGCGCAATGAACCTGAGCGCCGTAGTGGTGATGATGAGATTGATTTGTTTGAGCTGATCGAAGGGGTGTGGCGTCAGAAGGTATGGGTGCTGTTGGTAGCTGCACCGATCATGGCCATAGGCATTGCATATGCATTTTTGGCCACGCCGGTTTATGAAGCGAAGCTGTTCGTTCAACCTCCGTCACAAAATGATATAGCTCAGTTGAATTACGGCCGTGGTGAGGGAACCGGGCTCGCTACTCTGGCGGTCAAGGATGTGTACGATGTGTACGCCAAGGCATTACTGTCGGAGGCGGTGCGGAGCAAGTTCTTCCGTACCGTTTACCTGCCGACCTTGAGTGAGGAGGAGCGCAGTGGGTCCAAGGATACCTTGTACAGTGAGTTCGGCAAGCTGCTCAATGTAGCGCAAGCTGGCAAAGACACGCCTATTCGCTATGTGATTACCGCCAATGTTGAGAGTCCTGAGCAAGCCGCGAGTTGGGTGACAGCTTATGCTGAGATGGCTGCGGAGCGTGCGAAGCAGGAAGTGTTGAAGAGCAATCGGAGTGAGATGTTGGTCAAGGCGGACAACATTGAGCAGCAGGTCGCTGGGGCAAAGGCTAGTGCTCGCAAGGAGCGAGAGGATATGATCGCTCAGCTAAAGGAGGCACTGGTGGTAGCAAAGTCTATCGGTTTGGAGAAGCCACCATTGATCTCCGGCACCCTGTCAGCCGAAGTGTCGGCGGGAATGGACGGTTCGTTAACCTACATGCGGGGGAGTAAGGCGCTTGAGGCGGAGATCGCAAACCTTGAGTCGCGCTCTTCCGATGATCCATTTATTAAAGGGATGCGGAAGAAGCAGGAGACGTTGACCTTCTACCGAAACCTTAAGGTTGACCCTTCGATTATCGCCGTGTATCAACAAGATGGTGTGGTAGAGCAGCCGGACAAGCCGATCAAGCCGAGAAAATTTATCATAGTCGTGTTGAGTTTGGTAGCTGGATTAGCATTAGGTTTGGTTGCGGCGCTGGGCCGTGATGTGTGGATTAGGCGAAAGAAAGTATCTGCATAGCGGCGAATTGCCATGATAGCAAAGGAATTGCACGACGCTCTGTCGTTGGTCGACGGATGGTGCGAGAATAGCGCCCCCGTCATCGCACGACATGGAATGTACTGAGGGATGGATACCTGCCAGGGTATTCCAGAGTCTGAGGATGCCTGTCTGAGGTGAGACCTACCAATAGCAGATAGGCTTTGTTGTGACCATAGCTTCCCGTATACCAGCAGTAGCTCAGGATGAGATCGATCTTTTCCACATTCTAGGGACCCTTTGGCGGCGCAGGATGTTAATCCTTACAGTGGCGCTTTTGGGGGCAATATTGGGGGGGGGGTATGCGTTTCTCGCTACGCCAGAGTACGAAGTGAGCACTGTTCTGCGTCCAGCTGCATTAAACGATTTGGATGCTTTGAATCGCTCCCAAGTCTATTCTTTACCCCCTAGTAAGGCCTTAGTCCGCGTAGGCGCAGCCTTGGATTCCTACGATACGCGCTTGAATTATTTCCGTACCAAGCCAGACTTGATAGATGCGTATACCCACTCGGGACAAACGCCAGAGCAAGCTTTTTCCAACTTTAACGAATCGTTAGTGCTGATGCAGCCCAATCCTAAAAAGGCGGACCTTCTGTCTGCTTTTATTGGGCTGAAGATGCGCTATAAAGAAGGGGTGGATGGTACTGCCATTCTTAACGATTTCGTTTCTTTCACTATCGATAGTGAGCGCGCTCAGCTTACGAAAGACCTTAAGATTATCGTTAATAATCGCTTGGAGGAAGTTGCTGAAAAGCTTGACTCCGCTCTAAAGGAATATGAAGCGAAGAAGGAAAGCAAAATTGCTCGTCTAAAGGAAGTTGATGCAATAAAACGAGCAGAACTTCAAGACGAATTGAAGGCGTTGCGCGTGGAGTTGAGAATGCGTCGTGAGGCGCGTTTGGTCCAGCTTGAGGAGGCCATCAGTGTTGCACGAAGCCTTGGCTTGAAAAAACCTGCAACCCCATCCTCTATGGCAGAGGAGGTAGTGGGGGCGAGTAATGTTGTTCGCACTGAGGTGAATAGTCAGCAGGTGCCGCTGTACTTCATGGGATCTGATGTTTTGGAGGCTGAGCGAAATACCTTGCGCAAGCGTGTTTCTGATGACTTTACTGCCCCTCGAGTGGCACAAATCCGTAAAGAAATGCTGATGCTGACATTCAATCGCAAAATTGAGATGCTTAAGGCACGAGAGAATGAGGTTGTCTTCCTGGAAGGGATTGAGGAACTTCGAGCAGAGCGTGCCCGGTTAGAAAGTATAAAGATGGATATGCAACAGTTACGTATGGTCATTGTTGATCAGTCTGCCGTACCTCCTACCAAACCAGTTGCACCGCGCAAGACTCTTATTGTACTTGCAGCAACGGTGGGAGGGCTGCTGTTTGGATTGTTTATTGCATTAATGCGCGGGATGTTCAAAACTCATCTCCGTCAAGTCAAAATTCTGGAGCTTCAAGGTGAGGCTGCACGAGTCGATATGCCTCAGACTACTCACGCTTAGTGCTGGTTAGAATTTTGCGATTTTAGATAGTGAACTAAGTGTTGGTTGTTTCTTGTGTTAAATGTCGCTAAGTATTCTTGGGATGGTAATTTAGAACTCTCTATGCCGAATACTAAGTGGTCGAATGAAGCGCTTGGTGGAGCTGAGGAACTGATTTAATTAAGGTGCGCTCGAAGTTCTCCTTCGAGCGCAATTGTTGACGGTTACTTAGTTCTGGAGTTCAGTAAAGTGCATGCCAGGTCATAGTGTATGAAAGTAACGACGAAGGCAAAGGAAGGTACTTTTTAGATGAATTTATATTGTCGCTGACTGTATTGTGTGAGGTTGTCAGGTTGCTGAAAGTCTAGCTAAATAGTCGTGATGCTATTGGTATAAATAGATACATATCATGTATTTCTCCTTAGGCGACTCGTAAAATCTGTTTTTCCAGTGGTTCAGTTTTTACCTGATTGAGGTAGGATGGTATTCCTTGGCGCGGGAATGTGATTGTCGATTGGAAATCGGGAGTTGATGACCTGAGATGACCAGAATCACCAACCTTCTGAAAGGCATGAACGTCGATTCAATGCATTCAAGGCATAATGTTAGGCGGTCGAGGCACTAGGCTCTGTATGAAAAGTTTTGAGACGAAGGTCAGGCAAGGCGGAAACAGCCGAGGAGGCGGAGTTTACGGGTTGTAAATGAGCATTCCGAGGCTGTTTTCTACGCAGCATCACCGAGTATCAAGGCTTTTCGTACAGAGCCTAGCCTTCTAATCGAATCTTGTGTAGGCGATGACCGAACAGGAAGGCTGGGTAGGGCTCGGAGGAGCCTCCATGTCGTATCGCCGGCCAACGATGCTTCGAAAGCATTGGAATCGGCAGAAAAGGGTATGGCGTATGCACGTTAGCGACGTGTCTACATTGAGTAGCTAGCGAAGAAGCGGGTGGGAAAATATGAATTCTGTCAAGTTAAAATTACGTCATAGATGAAGTCTTATAGCTGGTACTTGGTACAGTGCAAACCAAGACAAGATCAACGTGCTGAAGATAATCTGGCACGTCAGGGCTACGAGTGCACTCGACCAAAGTGTAAGCGGGAGCGAGTGTCGCGCGGGCTTCTGCAGGTCAAGATTGAGTCTCTGTTTCCGGGCTACCTGTTTATCCAAATGTCCGACGATTCCAACTGGGCCCCTCTGCGCTCCACCCGCGGTGTAAGTCATGTCGTCAGCTTTGGTGGACGGCCACTGCCTGTCAGTGAAGAGCTAGTGCAGCGCTTTCAACGGCAGGCGGAAATTGAGATAACAACCGGCTACAAGGTAGGCGATAATGTTCGTGTAACCAACAGTAGCTTTGCAGAGCTCGACGCGATCTTCATGGCAATGGATGGTGAAGAGCGAGTTATTTTACTGATCAAATTGCTCAATCACCAACAGCAGGTTAGCTTGTCGTTGGCCGATATTGCTGCACATTGAGCGACGCCCGGTTGAGTCATTGATCGGGGCGGACATGGAACACAACGTTCTCAGGAAATGAACGGTAAATCCTGGGGCGGTAGCGTGCTTTAACTAAATTGGTTTGGGTTTTCTGCTATCAGTGTTGTATTGAAATATTCAGAATTTAATCATGTTTGCGAGCTCAACAAGAAACTTCAATATTGCTCGAGTAATCACAAAAACAAGGAAAGGAAATTTGCAGAATAGTTGGAGATTTATATATCAGATAGTCTGATCGCTGAAAATTCAAATAGTGGCCTGCAAATGCCAGACGCGATTTTCAAGGTCTGGGAAACTACATAAACTCTCACCTTAAGTTGATGGCGAAAGTGATTGTTGATGTCACGTTTAGACGATAATCGGATAGAGAGTGCATACATAACGGTAGGTGAAAATATTAGTCAAAACTTCAACGGTGACAGACAAGCGAATTGTTGGATATTTAGTCTAGTGATGGCTTTTAAGAATGTCTAGCAAGGTCGTTTCAGTAGGTTTTGAGCACTTCAGGATTTTAGTTAAGGAATTATTTATATGAAAACTCTTTGCGTATTTGGTACTCGCCCTGAGGCTATTAAGATGGCACCCTTGGTATTAGCACTCGCTGCTGATGAGCGGTTCGAGGCAAAGGTTTGTGTTACTGGGCAGCACCGCGAGATGTTGGATCAAGTCCTTGATCTATTCGCGATCGAGCCGGATTTCGATCTTAATATCATGAAACCTGGGCAGGACTTAACTGACGTTACCACTGCTATTTTACAGGGCATGAAAGCCGTATTTTCAGAGTTCAAGCCGGATGTAGTTCTGGTGCATGGCGACACAACTACAACGTTCGCAACAAGTATGGCTGCGTATTACCAACAAATTCCTGTTGCGCACGTGGAGGCGGGGCTTCGCACTGGAAATCTATATTCACCATGGCCTGAAGAGGCGAATCGTAGGTTAACTGGAACAATTGCCAATCTGCATTTTGCTCCCACTAAAACGTCTGAAGCTAATTTGCTTCGTGAAGGGGTCAATCCTCAGAGCATCATGGTGACCGGCAATACAGTGATTGATGCACTGCTAGATGTGGTCAAGAGACTTGACCTAGATGCAGGCCTAAAGGCCAAAGCAGCAGAACCTTCAGCTTTCCTCGATCCAAACCGTAGATTGATATTAGTGACTGGGCACCGCCGTGAAAGTTTTGGCGGAGGCTTTGAGCGTATCTGCCAAGCATTGATGGAAGTGGCTCGACAGCACCCTGATGTGGACATTGTCTATCCTGTTCATCTTAATCCTAATGTGCGCGAGCCTGTTAATCGGTTACTGAATGATATTAGCAATATTCATTTGATCGAGCCGCTAGATTATCTGCCTTTTGTACATCTGATGAGTCAGGCATACATAATTTTAACAGACTCTGGAGGTATACAAGAAGAAGCGCCATCCTTGGGCAAACCAGTACTGGTTATGCGTGAAACCACGGAACGACCTGAGGCTATACTTGCAGGTACAGTCAAGTTGGTAGGGACGGAAGTAAGTAACTTGGTTCGGGAGGTTAGTACACTACTTGAAAGTGATGAGGCGTATCAAAAAATGAGTTTCTCTCATAATCCATACGGTGATGGTAAAGCTGCAATCCGGATTTGTGATGCTTTAAGTCGTTTTTTGTAAGGAGGGTATTGTGGGTGCTATATTAATTTACCCTATATTCATAACCTTTTTGCTTGGCCTTAGCTTTCCTCTTTCGTACTATTTTGACCTTAATTTAGTTACGGTGGATGTATTCTTATTGTTCTTGCTGCACCTGTTAGGGTATTTAATTGGTGGGTTATTCTTATGGTTTTCACTTCATAGTCTCAAAAAGAGCCGTGGTATGTCGGTGGGAGTGCCGCTGAGGTACTCAATACACCTTTCACTTTTTGTTGGTATCTTGTTTATAATCTATGCGTACTATCAAATGGGGGGGGTTCCTGCTCTTGCTGAAAATGCTGAAAATGCGCGAGTAGAGATGAAACAGGGTGTAGGTAAGTACATTATATTTGGAGTTGGGTTTATTTATGTGTCTATGTCGTACCTAAGTTCCATGTTTTTTGCTCGCGGAGGCTACGCTAGGTGGGTTTTGTTGCCAATAGTTTGGTTTGTTGTCTCTTTGCTATTGATGGGGATTGGTTACAGATCCTTGTTTTTCTTCTTGCTCGTTCATGTGGCATTGTTTTCTTTGATCTGTCGTGAAAAATTCAACTTCAGAAGCTTAGTGAATGGGAAACTCCTTGTTGGCGGGGCGGTATTATTTTTATTGATGTCTTTGGTAGGATATGCTAGATACAAGTCGGGAGCCGAGGGCTTTGGGATGCTATCTTTATTTTGGCCTCTGATTGTCTATGGTGGGAACATAGAATCTGTATTTGAACTTGTTGGGAAGCAAGGATTTTCGTATGGGTCTAGTTTCATATCAGACATGATCTCCCCTATCTTTGGTGATGGGAAATTCACTGGGCATCAAATTAAAGAAATACTTGGTTTGAAGTTTGACGGCGAAGGCGTAAGTATAACTATAATTGGGGAGGCATATCTTAATTTTGGTTTGACTGGGGTTTTTTTGTCTGGTTTTTTGATCGGGGCTATTATTCTTTTTGTTTCGCGCTTTGTTTTTAGTCACGGTTACTTATACAGAATGTTCTTTGTAATTGTTGTTGTTTTCGTTATCCGAATAATAACTTCTGGAGTGGCGCCGATTTTTTGGTTCTATTTCATACCAGTGGTCACTGCATATCTTTTTGTACTGTCCGGGGCCTTGCTGGAAAAAAAGCTCATCATGAAATAGTGAGAGACTATTCGTATGATTGTAAATGTAATGATTATTTATTTTCTTCGGATGTTTCTGGGGGGGCTGGTTCTTTTTCTGTTCGCGAAATACTCGACCCATTCCGAGTTTGCTGTTGTAGCTCTAGCGTTTACTTTAGGGGCATTGCTACATGTGATGCAGGATTGGGGACTCTTTTATTCAGTTGCTGAAGCATGGAAGGGCAAAAGAAAATTTTATTTAAAGAGTCTTGGGTTGTATAGGGTTCGGCTGTCTATAATTGTTGGGTTTGTTGGCGTATTTGTATTCCTTTTTATTTTGGGTGGCGTGGGGTTCGTTTTTTGGATTTGCTTTATGTTGCAGTCTGTTTGTATCTATGTTGGATATTATTATCGACTGTCCGGCGGCTTAAATAAGGAGCGTTCCAGCTTGGTTTGGGCGGTTGTATTTTTTGTATCTTCTTTTTCTGCTTTTGTTCTAATTGGACATATGTCGGTATTTTCTTTTGCCTTTTCATTGCTTTTCGCAAGATTGATTCAGCTTTTTATGCTTTTGAAAGGCTTTCCTCTTTTGAGTTTTAGATTTTTTAGTTTGAAGAATTTGTTCGGCACACCTAAAATCGATGGAATTAAAGTTTTTTTGAATTATGGTCTTCCTATGTTTGTAGGGTCTATTTTTGTTTTAGCAGACTCATTGGTTGTTAATTTCTTTATTGATGATAGTTCGGCGGCTCTTTATCAGTATGGTTATAGGTTCGTATCGTTAGCAATGGTTTTTTTGGAGATTTTGGTTTTTTTATTTTATTCAAAAATCGACATGAAAGATCCGGTTTTACGTGGTGGTAGCGCTATGTATTTAGGGGCCTGTGCTTCGTTTTTGATTGGGTCTTATGTTTTCTTTACATTGTTTTATGGTCCCGGGTCTTGTTATCTATTTGATAAGGTCTATTGCCAGGCGGGGGAGTGGGGGGAGGAAGTTTTTCTTGTAATTCTTCTTAAAGTTATAATGTCTGCTTGCTCAGTTTATATGCTCGTTTTTTGTTCGGGGTGGCAAAGAATATTTCCGGGCGTGGTAGGGGTTGTTTCTTTGATGTTTTCTTTACTTTTTTTTATGGGTGAAGGAAGTGGCTTGAGTGAATTTTATAAGGTTGTAATAGTGGCAAATTTATTTGCTGCTTTTTTCTCTGTTTTTTTGTTTGTGAGGTTGTCTTTAAGGGGAGGGGTAAAATTTGTCTAGAGTATTACTTATGGGCGGGTTTGGTGGAGATAATCTAGGCGATGAACTTATCTGCTTATCAATGATTTCTTCTCTTGTTAAGGTGTGCTCCGAGGAAGATGTAAAAGTTTTTACTTTCAACAAGGTTGTGTCCAAAAGGAACTTCAAAAATTTCAAAGGGGAGTTTTTGGAGTATTCTTCTGTTTGGGATTTTGTTCAGCTTGTTAAGAATTTTATTCGTTTAAGTTTTTCTCGTAAATTCGAGTTTTTAAAGAGTGATGTTGTTGTTATTGGGGGGGGGGGGTTGTTCTATGAGTATAAAATAGGGCACTTGGTCTCATGGTTTTCAAGAGCTTTGTATCTGCGGCTAAGGAATGTTGATTTCATAATCCATGCTAATAGCTTTCACGCCCCTAAAGGTCGGCTTGGTGCTTTTTTTGTTAAGAAAATTATTGGTTGGGCAAAATTTGTAGCTGTTAGGGATAGGGTCTCGCTTCGGAATTTGCGTTTGTATGGGATCAGTAAAAATATCGGATTGTGCAATGACGTTGTATTCGGTATCCCAGTAGATCGCTCCAAGGTAAGTCGAGCTGGTCTTGGGCGACGAGTCGCTTTTATTCTAAGATATTGGGAGCCTTATGGAAGTTCTCAAATTGATTTTTGGGCAAAGCGAATAAAAGAAATTTTAGATTCCGGGGCGGGTGTAGATTTATTGTGTTTTGACTTGCGAGAGGATGTGTCTTTCGCGAATGCTATTCGAGAGCGAGTTGGCGGGGAAGAGTTAAAAGTGGAGCCTCTCTCTGTAGATGTTGGTATTGAGTCAATACTTTCGGTAATTTCTGATTATGAAAGTATTGTTACAATGAGGTTCCACGGCTTGGTTCTAAGTGTAATGGCTGGTGTTCCAGTTTTGTCTATTGCATATGATGATAAAGTTTTTGGTTTGTGTAGCGAGTTAGGAGTCGAAGATTTTTGTAAGGTATTACGAGGAGATAATTTAGTTTTGCCTGACTTGCCTAGCATGCTTGAGGATGTTCGTTCAAAATCAATGGTTTTTAACGATTCTTGCAAGCGATTAATGGCAGATAAAAGCTATGAGAATTTACTGATTGATGCTATTCGAAGGAGTGGGGAATGAAGGTCCTTTTTCAAAGTAGGGTTACACTTTTTTCAAGCCCAGGTGGGGACACTACTCAAATATTGAAGACGGCAGAATACTTGAGAAAGTTAGCTGTCGAAGTTGATGTTACGACGGAGCTCGAGCCTGATGTTTCTCAGTATGATCTTGTTCATGTGTTTAATCTTCGTAATCCACAGGAAATTTATCTTCAGATAAAAAATGCTAAATCACAAGGTAAGCCGGTTGCACTCTCTACGATTTGGGGTGAGTATGTAGAGTATGATAGATATGCTCGTGGTGGTATATATGGAGTTCTTTCTAATATTCTCGGAAACTATACAATCGAGTATTGTAAGGTTGCAGCTCGAGCATTGTTGAATAGAGAGTATCACAAGGGTACAGTTAAATTGCTAACAACGGGGTATCATCGCCTACAGTTGAAAGCATGCTCAATGGTTGATGTGTTTCTTCCGAACTCAGAGTCGGAGATGAGGCGGGTGGAACATGATATGAACCTTGTAGGTGCAGATTATGTCTCGGTCCCCAATGCAGTTGATGTGAATGTTTTTAATTATGACTCGGTAGCTATTCCTGAAAAATACCTGGCTTTCGATGGATGTCTTTTAAGTGCTGCTCGCATTGAGGGGAGAAAGTGTCAGCTTCAATTGGTCCGGGCCATGGAAGGCTTGCCTTACAAGTTGGTAATAGTAGGTAAGCCCGGGCCTAACGCTTTGAAGTATTATCAGCAGTGTTTGTCCGAGGCGCCTGATAATGTGCATTTTATTGATTATTTGCCTCACGACGAACTACCAGCTCTATATAAGGTTGCTAAGGCACATGCTTTAGTCTCTTGGATGGAGACTCCTGGCTTGTCTTCTCTGGAGGCAGCGGCTATGAAGTGTAATTTATTAATCACCGAGAAGGGTGATACTCGTGATTATTTTGGCGAGTACGCAAGATATTGTGATCCTTCTTCGGTACAAAGTATAAGGCAAGGTGTAGTTGATGTTATGCAGCAAGAGTTTGATCAACGTATGCGTGATAGGACTATTTTGAATTATACGTGGGATAAAACTGCTGAGGCGACTCTTCAAGGTTATAAAAAGGCTATTGCAAAAAGCAAGGTTCATGGTTGACTTGCATTGTCCGCTATGATTGGTTTTTGTCCGACTCATCGAAAAATACCTGAACGTATTGACGTGTATGTTTGAATATCTTGGTATTTTATTTTTGTATGGTTGATGATGGGTTTTGGTTGTGGGCTGTTTTAAATTGGTGGGTCTAGATGGAATATAAGCTTTCTATTTTAGGGGTTCGTGGCATTCCCGCCAGGCATGGTGGCTTCGAGACTTTTACTGAAAAACTTGCACTTTTTCTTGTTGCTAAAGGTTGGGAGGTTACGGTTTATTGTCAAGAGGACGGTGAGGGAGGGGTATGGGAAAGTAACTGGCAAGGTGTGCACCGCGTCCATATTCCGGTAAAACGCTCTGGTGCTGTAGGTACAGTTGTTTTTGACTGGAAGGCTACTTGCCATGCTTTATCAAAAGATGGGCTATTTCTTACGCTTGGCTATAATACGGCCATTTTTAATTTCATGCAGAGAGTTAAAGGTCAAATCAATGTCATCAATATGGATGGTGTTGAGTGGCGCCGGGATAAGTGGGGATTGATCGCCAAAACTTGGTTCTGGCTAAATGAGCGTGCTGGCTGCTGGATAGGCAACCATTTAGTGGCTGATCATCCAAAAATTAAGGAACACTTAGCTACACGGGTACGGACTGAGAAGATCACCATGATCCCCTATGGGGGGGAGGTGGTGAACAGCGCAGATGCTAATCTACTTACTCCCTACGGCATTGAAGCTGGTAATTTCTCGGTCATCATCGCACGACCTGAGCCGGAAAATTCGTTTCTTGAGATGGTTCGCGCTTTCAGTTGCAAGAGACGCCAACACAAATTAGTCGTACTGGGTAACTTCTCACCGGACACTAACGATTTCCATCGGCAAGTCATGGATGCTGCTAGTGATGAGGTGATCTTTCCCGGGGCAATATATGAGGTTGCAGTGGTACAAGCATTGCGTTTTTTCAGCCGCTTTTACCTTCACGGTCATCGTGTTGGTGGTACTAACCCATCGTTGGTAGAAGCTATGGGGGCTGGCTGTGCTGTGATCGCTCACGACAATCCTTTTAATCGCTGGGTTGTTGGTCC
The DNA here is from genome assembly GCF_050312595.1 of Pseudomonas sp. UM16. Taxonomy (NCBI): domain Bacteria; kingdom Pseudomonadati; phylum Pseudomonadota; class Gammaproteobacteria; order Pseudomonadales; family Pseudomonadaceae; genus Pseudomonas; species Pseudomonas sp. UM16. The sequence goes on from NZ_JBNPJT010000019.1 coordinate 82,965, forward strand.
AAGTGCCGCCTATTTCAATGATGAATCCACTTGTTCAGCACACTTTGATCTCTTGTTAACAGATGATCAAACTACTTCTCAAATGAAGGTCGCTAGTTATGAGCGTTTTTTAGAGTGCTTTACTTGGGACCGGATTCTGCATGAGTACGAAAAGCTATTGGTTCATTGGTATCCTTGTAAGTAATCTAGTAATGTAGTGATGGGTTTTTTGTACTAGTAAACTTTTCTGATGGTTCGCCACCTAATCGATAGCAATCTCTAGAGGGTGGCAAGCTTCGAAAATAACTTATAATGAAGTTGTTAGTGCTATGTTGTTAGGTTTTTATTTTTGTATTAATTATTTTATACGGTGCCGTAGATATCTTGGTCGTACTAGTGTGGTGTTTCAGAAGCACCAATGAATAATCAAGTGCCCAGCGCTCGTGCTGCACGAGCGGCTGAGGCGAGAATGTCCGTAACCGCTCCATGAACGTAACCGCTCCACAAACCCCACATTCAAAGTCACCAACTGATCCCCGATGCTGTGCTCCCGATTCCTTTCCGGAGCCAGCACCTCATGATGCGTCCCGACGCAAAAGTCGAAAAAGTCTATCTCTACCCCAAGCCCGTCGACTTCCGAAAATCCATCGACGGCCTCGCCGCTCTGGTCGAACTGGACATCAAGGTCGCGGTGTTCGATCCGGTGCTTTTCGTCTTTCTCAACAAACCCCGCAATCGGGTGAAGATTTTGTATTGGGAACGCAACGGCTTTTGCCTTTGGCTCAAACGGCTGGAGTCCGAGCGTTTCAAAACGTCACCGGATTGTTCGGATGAAGCCATCGTGCTGACGGTTCAAGAGCTCAACTGGTTACTTGACGGTTTTGATTTGTGGCGCAACCGTCCGCATCAAGTTTTGACGCCTCGATTTGTCGCCTGATTCGGTATAATCCAGAGCATGATTTCCATGCCCAAAGACCTTCCTGACGACCCTGTTTTGCTCAAGCAACTGCTTGAGCAAATGCTGAGTGAGCGCGAGTCGGATAAGGGCAAGATCGTTCATCTCGAAGAAGAAAACGCGCTGTTGCGTCAGCGTCTTTTCGGGCGCAAGTCAGAGCAGACTGCCGATCCTGCGACCCCGCAAATGGCCTTGTTCAACGAAGCTGAAAGCGTCGCCGAGTTGGTCGACGAAGCGGTTGAAGAAGAGGTCGTAGCGCCGACCAGGCGACGGGGCAAACGTAAGCCTCTGCCCGCAGATCTTCCGCGTATCGAAGTCATTCACGAACTGCCCGAGCACGAGCTGACCTGCGCCTGCGGTTGCCGCAAGCACGCCATTGGCGAGGAAATCAGCGAGCAGCTGGAGATCGTGCCGATGCAAATCCGCGTGATCAAACATGTGCGCAAGGTCTACGGTTGCCGCGATTGCGAAACCGCACCGGTTACCGCAGACAAGCCTGCGCAACTGATCGAAAAGAGCATGGCCAGCCCCAGTGTGTTGGCGATGTTGCTGACGACCAAATACGTCGACGGTTTGCCGCTTCACCGCTTCGAAAAAGTCCTCGGTCGCCACGGCGTCGATATTCCACGCCAGACCTTGGCGCGCTGGGTTATCCAGTGCGGTGAACACCTGCAGCCCTTGCTGAATTTGATGCGCGACCGGCTACTGGAGAGCCGCGTCATCCACTGCGATGAAACGCGCGTGCAAGTGCTGAAAGAACCTGATCGAGAGCCCACCAGCCAATCCTGGATGTGGGTGCAAACCGGTGGGCCGCCGAATCAGCCCGTTATCTTGTTTGACTACTCGACCAGCCGGGCGCAGGAGGTTCCGTCGCGCTTGCTCGAAAGCTATCAGGGCTACCTGATGACCGATGATTACGCTGGTTACAACGCGCTAGGTGTACAACCTGGTATCGAACGTATGGGCTGTTGGGCACACGCTCGACGCAAGTTCGTCGAAGCGCAAAAAGTGCAGCCCAAAGGCAAGACTGGGCGCGCGGATATCGCGCTGAATCTGATCAACAAGCTGTACGGTATCGAGCGAGATTTAAAAGAAGTCGGCGATGAACATCGCTACGAAGGTCGGCAGCAAAACAGTCTGCCGGTGTTGGCGCAGTTGCACGCCTGGCTGGAGAAAACCCAGCCTCAAGTAACCGCGCAGAACGCGCTGGGTAAGGCGATCAGTTATCTGAGCAACAACTGGAACAAGTTGGTGCGCTACACCGAAGCCGGTTACTTGCCGATCGACAACAATACCGCCGAGCGTGCGATCAGGCCCTTCGTTATCGGGCGCAAGAATTGGCTGTTCAGCGACACGCCCAAAGGCGCGACGGCCAGCGCTCAACTTTACAGTTTGGTCGAGACGGCTAAAGCCAACGGCCAAGAGCCCTATGCGTGGCTGCGCCATGCACTTGAGCGCCTGCCACAAGCCTCGAGGGTAGAAGACTTTGAGGCCTTGCTGCCTTGGAACTGCTCGCTCGCATCGCCTTGCTAAGCGCGCCGCCTATTTTTGAATACGTGGGGTTCATGGAGCGCTTAGTGCGCCAGCCAAGCTGGCAGTTGATAAAGGGTGAAAGTCCCTACGAGAGAAGTTATGGCGAAACACCTCGACCCCGAGTCATGCGTTGTGCACCGTGAGGTGTACGGCGAAGCGTTGGCAGGGGAAACCAGCAGGCCAGCCATTGAGCCGCGAAATCATGAGTCCAGGGCGCCGACGCTGTTATGCGAAGCGGAAGGCCACAGTGTGCATGACGATAATCGCAAGCCATGTTTCACGCCCTGCGCGGTCGTAGACCCTGAGCATGCTGGGAAGTCAACTGTACGGAAGCTGGGAGATCTCGTCCGTGTCTGGTCGTGACAAGCCAGACGGGGCAGGAAAGGTCACAAGCCAAAAGCCTGCTGTCTACGCGGATGAGAAGTCGGATAACTCCGTAGTACCTGAGAAGTTGTCGAACAATGGGTTTTGCTCAGCGGAGACAATGGAGGAAAGGGAGTTAGCCAAGGGGAACAGCGAACAGCCTTCCGCACCCCGGACGCAGAGCCGGACAAGTGCGTTGTCAGGGTTGCTCGCTGTACGTCAAGCAGCTCGGCGAGATCGCCGGGTAAAGTTCACGAGCTTGCTGCACCACGTGACGGTCGAGCTATTGCACGAGAGTTTCTACAATCTCAAGCGAGACGCGGCCAGTGGTGTGGATGGTCTATCGTGGCGAGAGTACGAGCAAGGTCTGCTCACAAGGCTGACAGCCTTACACGACAAACTGCACAGTGGCCGCTATCGCGCCCAGCCTGTTCGGCGGGTATTTATCCCAAAGGCAGATGGTAGCGAGCGCCCGCTGGGCGTAACCGCATTGGAAGACAAGATCGTCCAGACCGCAGTCGTGCAAGTGCTCAACGCAATTTATGAGCAGAACTTTCTCGGACTCTCGTATGGTTTTCGCCCAGGTCGAGGGCAACACGATGCATTGGATGCGTTATCGGTAGGAATACAGAACTCGCGTGTTCGTTGGATATTGGACGTGGATATTCGAGCGTTCTTTGACACCATCGATCACGAATGGATGATGTGCCTCCTGCAACACCGAATTGCGGATAGGCGAATGTTAGCGCTGATAGCTCGATGGTTGCGCACAGGTGTTCTCGAAAGTGGAAAGCGCATTCCTGCGAAGCAGGGTACGCCGCAAGGCGCACCCATTTCACCGTTGCTTGCCAACATCTACTTGCACTACGTGATGGACTTGTGGATCAGGCAATGGCGCGAGCGTACTGCACGAGGTCAGATGATTGCTGTGCGATACGCAGACGACAGTGTGCTTGGGTTTGAAAAGCATGAAGATGCATGGAGTTTTCGCCAGGCGTTGGAGGCTCGACTAGCTCAGTTCAACCTGACACTGCATTCAGAGAAAACACGTTTGCTACGGTTTGGCTGGTTCGCGACCGAAGATCGCAAGAAGCGCGGAGAAGGAAAACCGGAAACTTTCGATTTTCTCGGGTTCACGCATATCTGTGACAAAACCAAGAACGGGATGTTTGTGGTTAGACGCGTGACCATCGCCAAGCGTATGAGAACGACAATCAGGGAGATACGGGCGCAGTTACATAAGCGCAGGCATGAGCCCGTCCCGGTAATCGGACAATGGTTGAGCCGTCTGTTTAAAGGTTACTGCAACTACTATCACGTACCCGGTAACACACGGCGACTGGATGCCTTTCGCCGTGAAGTGATCGGTGCGTGGAGGCATGCTCTTAAACGGCGAAGTCAGCGGCACCGTCTGAACTGGGAACGCATGGCTACGTTGGCCCGGCTATTCATACCCTATCCAAGAGAGCTACCAATGCATCCGCATCCCATAACCCGCTTCGGCGTCAAAACCCAAGGCAGGAGCCGTATGCGGTAATTCCGCACGTACGGATCTGTGCGGGGGGTGGCAGGTGACTGCCATTCCTACCGCGACCTTTCAGGTCGACGATATGGGTCGCATAGAGTGCGATCCATGAACCCCACCTATCCAGCCCTTGGGTAGCCGGTTACTGTGGCATCTCTGGCGAGCAGTTCCACGGCAGCAGCGCCTCGTAGTCCTCTACCGACGAGGCATGCGGCAGCCGCTCAAGGACGTGGCGCAGCCACGTATAGGGCTCTTGGCCGTTGGCCTTCGCGGTCTCGACCAAGCTATAGATCTGTGCACTGGCCATGGCGCCCTTGGGCGTGTCGCTGAACAGCCAGGCTTTGCGCCCAATGACAAACGGCCTTATCGCACGCTCCGCCAGGTTGTTGTCGATCGGCAAATGGCCGGCCTCGACATAGCGTTCCAGCCGACTCCAGTTGTTCGCCAGGTAGTGCACCGCCTTGCCCAAAACACTTTGCGGTGTGACTTGGGATTGCGTTTTATCCAGCCAGCTTTTCAGCTGCTGGAGGATCGGCAGGCTTCTTTCCTGGCGACCGATGAACCGCTGCTCATCGCTGGCATCCTTCAGTTCACGCTCGATGCCATACAACTTGTTGATCATCCCCAGCGCGATATCAGCACGCCCGGTCTTGCCCTTGGGCTGCACCTTCTGCGCCTCGATGAACTTGCGCCGCACATGCACCATGCACGCCAAGCGCTCGACACCGGGCTGCAACGCCAACGCGTTGTAACGTATCCGATCCATGAACCCCACATTCCAAGCGAATAGCTGGCAGCTGATGCTGTGCTCCCGATTTCCATCAGGAGCCCATCGCGATGATGCGTCCCAACGCCAGTGTTGAAAAAGTGTATCTGTACCCAAAGCCGGTCGATTTCCGAAAATCCATCGACGGCCTGGCGGCCCTGGTCGAACTGGATATCAAGGTGGCGGTGTTTGACCCGGTACTTTTCGTTTTCCTGAATCGCCACCGCAATCGCGTCAAAGTGCTGTATTGGGAGCGCAACGGCTTTTGCCTTTGGCTCAAGCGCCTGGAGTCCGAGCGTTTCAAAACTTCACCGGATGAACTCGACGAGGCCATCGTGCTGACGGTGCAAGAGCTGAACTGGTTACTGGATGGATTTGATCTATGGCGCAACCGCCCGCATAAGGTTTTGACTCCAAGATTTGTTGCCTGACGGGTATAATCCAGGCCATGAAATTGATGCCTGAAGACCTCCCTGACGACCCCATATTGCTTAAGCAGATGCTGCTTGATGCGCAGGAAGTCAAAGAAGCCTACGCCACCCACATCGTTGATCTGAAAGAACAGATCAAGCTGTTGCGTGACCGTATATTCGGTCGTAAATCTGAGCAGACCGCAGAGCCCAACACGCCGCAACTGGCGCTGTTCAATGAACCCAAAGCGAGCCTATGCTTCCGGTCGGCGATGCTGACGAGGAAGTCGTTGCTCCTGCGCCACGCCGTGGCAAGCGCAAGCCACTGTCGGCTGATCTGCCACGCATTGAAGTCATCCACGAGCTGCCCGAACATGAACTGACCTGTGCCTGCGGTTGCCGCAAGCATGTCATCAGCGAAGAAACCAGCGAACAACTGGATATCGTGCCGATGCAGATCCGGGTCATCAAACACATCCGCAAAGTCTATGGTTGCCGTGGCTGCGAAACCGCACCGGTCACAGCGGACAAGCCAGCACAATTGATCGAAAAAAGCATGGCCAGCCCGAGCGTGTTGGCCATGCTGTTAACCACCAAATATGTCGACGGCTTGCCGCTGCATCGTTTTGAAGCGGTGCTAAGTCGGCATGGCATAGAAATTCCGCGGCAAACGCTGGCCCGCTGGATTATCCAGTGCGGTGAACATCTGCAACCGCTATTGAATCTGATGCGCGACCGGCTGCTGGAAAGCCCGGTCATCCACTGCGATGAAACCCGCGTCCAGGTGCTTAAAGAACCGGATCGAGACCCGACCAGCCAATCGTGGATGTGGGTACAGGCCAGCGGGCCACCGGATCGAAAAGTCGTGCTGTTTGACTACACTTCCAGCCGCGCGCAGGACGTGCCGCTGCGCCTGCTGGAAGGTTATCGTGGCTACGTGATGACCGACGACTATGCGGGTTACAACGCGTTGGCGTTGCAACCGGGCGTGGAGCGCCTGGCGTGCATGGCCCATGCGCGGCGCAAATTTATCGAAGCACAAAAAGTGCAGCCCAAGGGCAAGACGGGGCGTGCCGATATCGGGCTGACGATGATCAATAAGTTGTACGGCATCGAGCGTGAACTGAAAGACGGCAGCGACGAGCAGCGATTTATCGGCCGGCAGGAAAAGAGCTTGGCGATCCTGGCTCAGTTGAAAAGCTGGCTGGATAAAACTCAGTCCCAAGTGACGCCGCAAAGCGTGCTGGGCAAGGCGGTTAATTATCTGGCGAGCAACTGGAGTCGACTGGAGCGTTATACGGAGGCTGGTTTTTTACCGATCGACAACAATGCCGCCGAAAGAGCGATAAAGCCGTTTGTTATCGGGCGCAAAGCCTGGCTGTTCAGTGATACGCCCAAGGGCGCCACCGCCAGTGCACAGATCTATAGCTTGGTCGAGACCGCCAAGATCAATGACCAGGAGCCCTATACGTGGCTGCGCCACGTATTAGAGCGCCTGCCACTCGCGCAGTCGCTAGCCGACTACGAGGCGTTGCTGCCGTGGAACTGCTCACCGGAGATGCCAAGGTAAAACAAAGTCGCACCACTGGGCAGGTGGGGTTCGTGGATCGCTCACGTTGTAACCGGCGTAGTCGTCAGTCATCACGTAGCCGTGATAGCCCTCCAGCAGGCGCAACGCTACCTCCTGCGCGCGGCTGGTGGTGTAGTCGAACAACACAACTTGCCGTTCGGGCGGCCCACTGGCCTGCACCCACATCC